>NZ_JCAFYN010000016.1:0-78439 GCF_059374735.1 Enterococcus sp. GPZ-007
GAAGCAATTCCTAAAGAACCGGAACTACTTCTTCACATTATTATTCACTGCAACAAACTATCCCTCTGGATGCAGCACGTCATATGTTTTCTTTAATACTTCATCCGTGTAATCCGTCAAGTTTTGATAGACTTCTTCATTCAAACGTTTGTAGATCGCTACATTTTCTGGTTTCGGCGTGAAGACATCCCTCACCTTAACCATCTTTTCAACAGCTTCTTCATAGCTTTCATAGATGCTTAAACCAACTGCCGCATTGATCGCAGCCCCGACACTGGCACTACCATTGACAACATTTCGTTTAATTGGCAGATTGAACACATCGGCAAAAATCTGCATCAATAAATCACTGTTGGAGCCGCCGCCGGTAACGATCACTTCATCGATTGTTTGACCCATTTCGTCGATCATATTCGTGACATTATTTTTCATGGTATAAGCGATACCTTCTAAAATTGAACGATAGAGGTAGCGGTAATCATGGTGAGCATTGAAGCCAATCATCACACCACGCTTGAAGGGCTCCCAAGGATTCGCTAACCAATCCAATTTTGTCATCAGCCCATCACTTCCCGCGGGAACATTTGCGGCCTGTTCATTCAAATATTCCTCTTCGCTAATCCCTTGGTAGTTGGAACGGATACTGATTTTCTCACCTAAAAGATCCTTGAACCAAGAAACGGTCCACATACCGCGGCGGATACCATATCCTTCGTAAATGTAGGTTCCAGGCATCGAGGATAAAATTCCCCAATAATTGACCGCATCTGCTGGCGGCATTTTGTCACTGATCATCATACTGCAGATATACGTTCCTAAAGAAACGACCGCACTAGTACTATGGATCAGTCCAGCACCTAAGCCTTCTACAGCCTTATCACTAGTCGTTGCAAAGACTGGAACACCTTCTGGAAAACCGGTTTTTTCACTGGCTTCTTTGGTGATTGTGCCTAATTTGTCCCCCGGCCTCACCGCTTCAAACAGCATGTCTTTCGGCAGATTGTATTGCTTCAAGACTTCCTCATCCGTTGACCAGTTCCAAGTTTCGTAATCTACCGGCCACTGTCCGAAGTTATTTCCGATATTATCTTTGAATTCGCCCGTCAAACGATGGGTGATGTAACCGCTGGTAGAAGTCACATATTGAACCTCTGGATTTTCATGTTTATAAGGCTCCGACGTACGCTTGTCCATCCAACTAATCACGGGCTGAGCCAATGTGCCGTCTTTTTTTAGCAAGACGCGGCAACAGCGGATAAAGCCTAACCCGATACCGACAATCTGTTCTTTTCTGACACCAAACTCATCCATCGCTTTGTTCGACGCAGAACATAGCGCGTCCCACAAGTCATCCCCCGGATGCTCAACCAAAACATTCTCACCCAAAACCATCGGACGCGTTGCTTCTTTGCCCTCACCAACGATATTTCCTTCTAAATCAAAAATGACAATCTTGGCACTTTGGCTGCCGCCGTCAATACCAACAATATATTTTTTATCCATAAGTCTCCCCATTTCCACTTTTCAGAATAGTTGGTTTAACGTACCAAAAACCCACCATCGACTGCTAAGATATGTCCGTTCACAAAGTGAGAAGCTTCTGAAGCTAAGAAAGCTGTCGCGCCCATTAGGTCGGCCACATCGCCCCAACGGCCTTCTGGAGTGTGATCCACGATCCATTTGCTGCGTTCTGGGTCTTCGATAGATGCTTTTGCCGCATGGGTTTGGAAATAGCCAGGTGCAATGCCGTTTACTTGGATATTGTATTGTGCCAATTCGTCACAGTAAGCTTTCGTCAAACCAGCTAACCCGTGTTTAGATGCAGCATAAGCTGGTGCCCATTGTCCGCCTAAGAATGAGAACATTGAACAGATGTTGATGATTTTTCCACTCTTTTGCGGGATCATTACTTTCGCTGCTTCATGACTCATGTCAAATGCTGCTGTTAAGTTGATATTGATGGTTGGGTCCCATTTGTCACGGCCATAGCTGACTACATCGTCACATGGGCAGATGCCGGCACAGTTTACTAGGATATCCACTGAGCCAAATTCAGCCACACATTTTTCAACGACTTCTTGACACACGCCGTCTTTGGTAATATCGGCTTCCATATATGCGGTTTTCGCGCCGCGTTCTGCTAAGATCGCATTGAATTCTGGGTCATCCGGCATGATCGACGGCATGAAGATGTTCGCGCCTGCTTCTGCTAGTGCCAATGAGAATGCTTGGCCTAATCCAGTGTTTCCTCCTGTTACGATCGCGTTTTTTCCTTTGATGTGAAACATGTCCATCTTAAAGTCTTTAATTTCCATTTTTTTACCTTCTTTTCCTTTATTTTTGTTTTTCCCCCCGTTTGGGGTTATCCCTTAAGTTTGGTACTTAGTTTCCTTGCAAATTCTGCCGCATCGCCATGTACAACGAGGCTGGCTAAATAATTCATCGGTGCACCAAGATCCGTATTCACCGAAATAATTTCTTTTACGTTTTTCAAGCCTTCAATATGCTGGGTCGAGCCGTAGATCCCTAAAGCAATGTACAGATCAGGACTGACTGTTTTGCCCGATTGTCCGACCTGGATTTCTCGCGGCGCTTTTTTTCGGTCCACCAGCTGCTTCGATGCGGAGACCTGACCTGACAGCTCGTCTGCCAACCTTTGCAGCTGATCGATCGGTTCTTTAAATCCGCCGCCTGCTGAAACCAGCACATCGGCTTCACGAATATCGACCGTGCTTTCTTCGCCTTCAAGCACCTCAAGCACCTCGATTGACGACGCTTTCAATTCAGTCGGTACAAAGTCGATCATTTCCGGTACTGTGGTCAGCTCCTCCGCGTGGAACACATTCGGATGGACACTGGCCATGATCGGCGATGATTCACACACGATACTCGCCATAATATTGCCTGAAAAAGCCGGACGAACCAATTTCTTCCCACGTTTATCGACTTGGATATCGGTAATATCAGCCACTAATCCTACCTCAAGCCGCATCGCCAAACGTGGTGCCACCATCCGGCCAAATTCAGTCGCCAAGATGATGATACTGTCAAATTGATAGTCCTCATGAACCTGTTCAATGATATCGGTAATCACTCGACTATCCTTTGGCTGGATCGTCAGTGCATTGACATTGATCACTGCATCAAGTCCCTTTACTTCTTCAGACAAATTGATCCCTAAACCATATATAATCGTTTCTTCTTCACCGGCTAAGCGGTTGACTACCTCCACCAGATCTAATGAATAATCGATCTGATCGTTATCTATCAGAATGAGTCCTTTAAACATTATAAGTACCCCTTTTCCTTTAGAAAATGAACCACTTCATCGATGCCTTCGTCGTCGACCTTCACCACTTTGTGAGCGACTTGTTCGCGTTTGACAACGACATTTTTCCTCACCTTCGTTGGTGAGCCCTTGCCGCCAATTTGATCCGCCGGTAACTGTAAGGTTTCGTTCGTTACTAGCGCAAATTGATCATCCACATTTCTCCCGATATTCTCATATCTGACAAAACCTAAGCGTAGATTCATTAGGTGCGTGACACTCAAGACACTGGGATTTTTAATTTTCAGCCGATAGGTTTTTTCCTCCTGCAAGGCCTCCACGATCGAATACTCCTTCGTCACCTCTTTGATCGCAACGATGTCGGAATATTGATTGATTCCCATCACTTCAGCGATTTGCGGACCAACATGTCCGGTTCCGCCATCTAATGTATGTGTGCCGGTGAGCAATAGATCATATTCTTTTGAGGCCAAATAACTGGAGATAATCCGGCTGGTCGCTAGCGAATCACTGCTGGCAAATTGACGATCGCTGATCAGCACGGCTTGATCCGCACCTAATCTAACGAAGTCCTTCATCGGTTCCTCCAGCTTCATCGGTCCCATCGTAACAACCTCAACATAAGTAGAAGGAGTTTGCTTCTTTTGCGCCATTGCAAAAGCCACCGCGTTCTTATCATCTGGATTCAAAATAAGCTTGGATGCGTCGCGATCAATCTTATCCGTCTCATAATCGTGCTCAAACTTCTCCGTATCCGGAACAAATTTGACTAAGCAAATGATCTTCATGGTTGTCCTCCTATCTCGTATTACTGGAATTATTTTTCTAAAAACCAGAAAAATAAGTTTGATTCTCGCCACGAATATCATCCAACTAAACAACTTGAATCGTTTTATTCTTACACTTTTACTAACTTACTAATACAAGAAGTAAAACTGCAAAAAGTTGGACTGACATCCTCCCTTATTTCATATCCGTTCATTCAAGGACGAAGGATCGCCCCTGAATGAAAAATCGTCTTTATTTTTGATATTTGTAGCCTTCTTGAACAGGGAAGATATTCCCAAAGCTCATGACGCCTTTTGGATCGAAGGCTTCTTTTAATGTCTCTAACATATAGTACGCAGATTGATGTTCGTCCTTCGTCCATTCGTTCCGATATTTGCCGATACCGTGATGGTGACACATTGAGCCGCCTAATTTCAGCGTTTCTTCAACGATGATCGCTTGGATCGGATGATGGTAGATTTTCATTTCATCCTCTGGTTCACAATTGATATCGTAGTTGTAAACGAAGTACATATTGGTTCCATTCAGATAGCTGTGTGACGAGTGTCCGCCCAGCATAGTCAAATCATCGGCACGCGGGAACTCGTTGCGAATTCGGTCGATCACATTGTTGTAGATTTTCGTAATCGTTTCCCAGTCAGCGGATACTTCGGTCGTATAGCCGTCGTGTTTATCATTGTCGATCATGCCTTGCACTTCATCGTCGATCGTTTGCTGGGTCCAATTCAATTGATTGAACCATGTTTCGATCAATTGCGAGTCGACCTGCTTCACGATGCCGTCTTTGAATTTCTCAACTGCTTCTTCGATTCCTTTGCCAGTCGCTTCCACGATGCCTTCTGGACCTTCCGCCATGAAGATCAAGACGCATTTGCCTTCGTAGAAATGATAGAAATGCTGACGGGCATCTTCTGGTGAGTACGTCCGAGCTACTGATGGACGATAGCCGTTAACCATTACTTCGCGAAGGACTTTTACGCCATCTTCCACGTCATTGACTAAGTAGCCATAGAATTTATTGTTATCTGGATAATATTTAAAAATCTTCACTGTCACTTCTGTGATGTAGCAAAGCGTTCCTTCATTTCCGATGACGATGTGGCGAATATCCGGACCGCCTGCACGACGAGAAATATTCTTGATCCGTGAGATATGACCATTTGGAAAGACGCATTCAAGACCAACGACCATGTCTTCGATCCCGCCATACAATGTTGAAAACTGTCCGATTGAACGGGTAGATACTAGACCACCGTATTGCGCGATTGGTTTTGATTGTGGCGAATGGCCAGTCGTATAGCCGATCTTTCTCAGCTCATCTTCTAGCGCCATCAATGGAACACCCGCTTGAACGGTCGCCTGCATGTTGTACGGATCGATTTTCAAGATCTTGTTCATATGGGAACCATCGATCACTAAGGCTAGATCCTTCCAGTTTTCTAGGCCGCCTTCTGTCGCGGTTTTCCCGCTGCGAGGAATGACGTTGATATCATTTTCGTTGCAATACATCAATAAGTCTTTAACTTCTTCGGTATTGTTTGGATAAACGACCGCTGTTGGCAACGGATTGTCTAAAAGTCCCTTTGCTTTCATGTATTTACGATAGCGGTCAGAGGCGGCATCATATAATGTTTCATGATCCGTGACCACCTGTTCATCTGAGACGATGTTCTTAACGTCCTTAATGATTGCTTCTTTCACCAATGTTTCAGAATTCATTCGCTTAACTCCATTCATCTTTTTTTCGAAAGCGCTTTTCCTGAGTTCAGTATAAAGTGACAAACTCCATTTTACATTAAAATTTAATTAGATTTTCTACTTTATATCAATTTATTTTGATAATATGGAAAATTTTCCATATTATTGTTGCTTTTTATAAATGGTCTATGCTATTCTGATATCAAGACATAGGATGCTGTATTAATAAATGAGGGGGTACCCGCATGAAAATTCAATTGGATCGTTTAAACGATCTGGAAATAAAGATTCATAATCAATTATTGACAGAAAGCCAAAGCAAAACGAATTTGACAATCACCGAAGCGGCCAAGCTGACAGATGTTTCCCCTTCGAAGATCTCAAAGATGGTCAAAAAGATGGGTTTTTCAGGCTATAAGGAGTATTTTCGCTTTCTGACCGGCAAAGAGCTGGTAAAGCAGAAAAAGCTAAATAGCGAGTTTGCTCGTATCCAAGAGTTCATGGAGAATTTTGATGACTCAGCGGTAGACTATCTCGCTAATCTGATCCAGCAGTCAGAAAAGATCTTGCTCTTCGGCTATGGTCCGACGAACTTCTGTATGGAATACTTCGAATACAAGCTGAACTTCACACTGAACAAAAATGTCATTCGGGTGAGTCAGCCGACCCTGATCCCAGATTTATTGACGAAGGATTCTCTGCTGCTTATCTTTTCGGTCGCTGGGAAGTTCGCCAATTTTGATCCCCTGTTCGAAGAAGCCAAAAAACACGAGGCTAAATCCCTGCTGGTGATGGAGGAGCTGAACACGAATTTGTCCCTCGATGCTAGTGAAATCATTTTCCTGACGAAATCCCATCAGGACGAACACCTGAAATCCCATGAAAAGACTCGAACGATCCTACTGATGTTTATCGAAGAAGTAGTTCGAAAGCTCACCAAAGAAGACCCCCGCGACTAAATTTGCGGAGGTCTTTTTTTTTATTTCATGATCCAATCAAACAACCAGTCCATCATCATGGCGATAAAGGCACACAGGACCGCTCCGACGATAATAATCGGTCCACCATCGGTGATCGCGATTCCCCGCAGGATCACATCACCTACCCCGCCAGCTCCAACGAAGGAACCGATCGTCGTGATCCCGACTGAAATCACCAAGGCATTTCGGATACCCGCTAAAATCACCGGCATCGCCAGCGGAATTTTGATCATATACAAAATTTGATAGCGATTCATACCGATCCCCTTGGCACTATCAACATACATCGGATCAACATTCGTCAGCCCGACAAAGGTATTTTTAACGATCGGCAGCAAGGAATACAGAACCACCGTTGCCACCACTGTATTCTGACCCAATCCCATCAAAATCAGCAGCATCGTCAGCATCGCGATCGATGGGATCGTCTGGATCACATTGATGATTCCGATCACGATATCCGAGAGCTTTGGCTTTTCCGATAACAGGACGCCTAAAGGAAAACCGATCAGGAGGGTCAACACAACGCCGATTATCGAGATATAGACATGCACGCCAAACTGCGCGATCAGATAGGATGAATTTTCACTTAAATACTGCACTAAATTGTCGAACATCAGCTTCCCTCCTCAAAAAAATTATGTTTTTCCAAAAAGCGCCGCGCGATGATCTTCGGCTCTAGCAACTCATTGTCTGATTCGTAGTTCAAGCGCTGCATCGTTTCTGTATCGATCGTGTCCTGCAATTTCAATAAAATCGGTTTTAATTCAGGATACTCTTTCAATGTCTCGCCTGAAACTACGACACTGGCCGTATAGGGCGGGAAGAATTTCAAGTCGTCCTCCAGCATTACCAGATCGTAGCTCCCTACTCGACCATCTGTAGAATACCCCAAGATCACATCCAGTTCTTCAGCAACTAGGGCATCATAAAGCAAGCCTACCTGCATCGGAAAAACCCGCTGGAACTTTGTATCATATGCTTCAGTATAGCCTTTGTAGCCATCGCCCTCTCGTTTATACCAGGTCTGGTCTGAGCCCAAGCGCATCTTATCGGCACACTTTTTTAAATCACTGACTTTCTTCAAACCATATTTTTGCGCAGTTTCCGGCGTCACCATAAAGGTAAATTGATTCGAGAAGCCATAGCTCGGTAACCACTCAAAGCCGAAGCGTTGGTCAAATTCCCGCTGAACGATCTTCAAAGCTTTGTTCGGATCTTTTTCCGTCGGCATTCCCAGCGTACCGATCAGATCCGTTCCGGTATACCGTGTCGGTGCTATATCAAGATCGCCACGCAGCATCGCCTCATGCATCAAATTTGCTGATCCAAGATTGTTCAGATAGACGATGTTTTTATCGGTCGAATGCTGGAGCAGCTCCACCACGATATTCCCTAAAATTTGGGATTCCGAAGTCACTCCACCTGCTACGGTGATCGTGTCATCCTTAGCAGAAACATTTCGCACAATAAAACTTCCGAAGAGTAGGACCATTGCCGCTAAAAGTACATTTCGCTTTTTCATCGACTCACCCTCGATCCATCGTTAGTTTTTGTTCAGAGCGCTTCAACAGCGCATCAGAAAGCAGCGCTAATAACGTAATCGGGATCGTTCCCATCAGTACCAAGTCCATCCGATAAAGATTTAGACCATTAAAAATATAGTCCCCCAGACCTCCGGCACCGATATAGGCAGCTAATGTCGTCCAAGAGATGACATAGACCGTCGACACGCGGATACCTGCCATGATAACTCCCATCGCTAAGGGTAATTCGATCTGCAACAGCCGCTGCATTTGCGACATACCCATTCCCTTGGCGGCATCTAAATAGGTCGCATCCACCGACTTGATCCCCACGTAGGTATTTCGCAAAATCGGCAGCAGCGAGTATAAAAACAGCGCGATCACCGCCGGAATTTTCCCGATACCAAAAATCGGAATCATGATCGCCAGTAAGGCCAAAGATGGAATCGTTTGGAAGACGCCCACTACCTTGATCACCGTTTCCGAACCTTTTTTCAAACGCGTCAACGCCGCCCCTAAAGGAACCGCCACGAGGATGCCTAGGAAGATCGCAGAAAAGGACAAATAGAGATGCTCCCAGAATTTCATTAAGATTTCACTGCCATATTCAGACCAAAAATTCATGTCATCACCTCCTATTGCAACTGTTCCTGAACGAGTGAAACCAATGAGGAACGCGTCACGATGCCAACCAAATGATCGTCGTCATCCACCACTGGCAAATATTTATAAATATGATTGATCAAAGGTCCGATCACATCGGCCACCCGATCTTTTTGATTCACACTAGCCGTGTCTGTTTCCATCACCTCAAACACGGAGGAATTTGGTTTAAGCTTGGAAATATTTCGCTCAATAAAATTGATGTCGACAAACCCCTTCAGACAATACTGATCATCCACCACTAACAATGTATCAACCTTCTTCTCAGACATTTGCCGGATTGCATCGGTGATCGATTTGCTGATGGAGATCGCTTCGACCCGATCTACCATCAAATCAGCTACGGTCATCTCATTGTTGTAATAGCCGTTACGTTTGCGTTTACCGATCAATTCCTCCACAAAGTCGTTGGCGGGATGCTCCAAGATCGTTTCAACCGTGTCATATTGCACGATCTCGCCATGATCCATGATGATGATCTTATCCGCCAGCTTGATCGCCTCATCCATATCGTGAGTAACAAAAACGATCGTCTTCTTCATTTCCCGTTGCAATCCTTTGATCATTTCCTGCAGCGCATCCCGCGTAATCGGATCAAGTGCGCCAAAAGGCTCATCCATCAAAATGATATCCTGACTGGCTGCCAATGCTCGAATCACGCCGATCCGCTGCTGCTGCCCACCAGAAAGATTTTTCGGCTTGCGTTCTAAATAATCCAAAGGCAGATCGACGCGCTGAATCAACCGCTCGGCGATCCCTGATTTCTTTTCATCACTCCACTTCAGCAGCTTTGGTACGATCAGGATATTTTCCCGGATGGTCATGTGAGGAAACAACCCAATATTTTGAATCACATACCCAATTTGCCTTCGTAATTCGTCTTCATTCAGCTTAGTAACATCCTGTCCATTGATCTTGATACTGCCTTTTGACGGTTCAATCATCCGATTGATCATGCGCACCAGCGTCGTTTTCCCGCTGCCGCTGGTACCAATGACGCAGATAAATTGATTGTCTTCGATCGTCAAATCAAAAGGGTGGACCGCGATTGCCTCTTCTCCATACCTTTTTTCTACCTGTTCGAACTCGATCATACCAATGATTCCTCCATCCATTATGTAATGCACTGCGGCATATCAGCACCCACCGCAGCAAGAATTTGTCGCAATTACCGTACTAAATAACCGCCATCAACGGGCAACACATGACCATTCACAAAATTCGAGGCGGAACTTGCTAAATAGACCAGCGCCCCCATCAAGTCCGACACCCCTCCCCAATAATTGGCGGGGACATGGGTCAAAACTTGTTGGTTTGTTTCCAAATTTTCCCGATCCTTCTTCGTCATATCTGTTGCTAAGCAGCCTGGAGCAATCCCGTTGACTTGGATATTGTGAGTCGCCAGCTCGTCACAGTAAGCTTTTGTCAACCCAACCAATCCATGCTTAGCCGCAGCATTCGCCGGTGAATGCTGTCCGCCCAAAAAAGAAGCCAATGAGCAAATATTGATGATTTTGCCGCTTTTTTGCGGAATCATCACCTTTGCTACTTCATGAGACATCTCAAAAGCCGCAGTCAAATTCAATTGAATCATCGGGTCCCATTTTGAGCGATCAAACTGCTGGACATCCGCTGAGAGATACATCCCCGCGCAATTGACCAGTACATCAACCGTGCCAAAGACCTCCACACAGTGCTCGACCACCTGCTTGGGCACACCTTCCTCCGTTAGATCGACCTCCATGAACACATAGCAGGACCCCGTCTCTTCAATGATCTTTTGTGTCGTTCCGTCATCATCAATCAGACTCGGGACGAGGATGTTTGCACCACTTTTTGCCAAAGCCAGCGAAAACGCTCGACCGATGCCGGTATTTCCGCCGGTCACGATAGCAACTTTTCCTGCCAATGAAAAAACGTCCATACTGAATTCTGTGATTTCCATTTGTATTCCCCCAGTTAGTAATAATCCAAAATAAAAAGCGGACACCAAATAAGCTGGTGTCCGCTTTTCTCTGTCCTCTTAGCTTCAACTACCGTTTTAAATTTTATATTTCCCAAACATCCATGTTTGTCGTTGAAATTGCTACTGCTCCTGCCTGCAAGGCGGTCATTACCAACTCCTTATCACAGACCAGTCCACTGGCGATGATCGGCACGTCTACTACATCCTGCACCCAGGATAAAACCTTCGGCATCGCACCAGGTAACACTTCCACGACATCTGCTTTTGATGTTCCCAGCTGCTTTGGCAGATTATGAAACGATTTCGAGTCGATCAAAAAGAATCGATGAACAGTGAATAGCCCACGAGCATTCGCCGCACGTAGTAAAATCGACTTCGAGCTGATGATTCCATCGGCTTTTGTCGCTCGCTTCAAATAATCCACAGCTGTTTCCTTCGTAGCCAACCCATCGATCAGGTCAACATCCACCATCACGATCTTACCAGCTTCCTTCAAGCGATCGACGATATCCACGATGCTGCAAACATCGCCATACAAGACGAAGATGATATCACTTTCGCAGGTCAAGGCCTTTTCGAAACTGCGTTTGCTGTTGATAGCGGCAATCAGCGGATTGTCCTCCATCATCTGAATAATTTTTCTTTTCATTTCCATCCTTATCCCTACCAAGTAATTTAATACGCTTTCATTCTAGCGTGTCTCACAAACTCTTTCAGGTAAATCTGCGAGATTGGAAATCCAAACTGTTTAAAAAAGCTTTTCATTTTTTCATACGGATTTCTTTTTGCTCATCTATATTTTCACAGTCTAAGGGATAACGATCGTTTCGTCAATCCTATAATAAAAGGCAGGTCAAGGAAAAACCTTGAAATACCAGTATTTATTGTGCTTTCATCGCCAGAAAAACCCATTGAAATTTTTTTCTCGAACT
The DNA here is from genome assembly GCF_059374735.1 of Enterococcus sp. GPZ-007. Taxonomy (NCBI): domain Bacteria; kingdom Bacillati; phylum Bacillota; class Bacilli; order Lactobacillales; family Enterococcaceae; genus Enterococcus; species Enterococcus sp. GPZ-007. Next base: position 11,844 of record NZ_JCAFYN010000016.1, read on the forward strand.
ATTTTTATTTTAAAAGTTGTTGACATCGCTTTCATATGATTCTATACTTTGGGTGTTACTGGAGACCAGAGAGAAGTAACGCTTATTTAAGCGTTGCTTCTTTTTTGTGTTATTTTACAGAACAATTCACAAGCAGGAGGATGTTATATGAACAAGCAAGCAGTTAAAAAATGGGGAACGTTGTTGCTACTGTCAGCCGGCGCTGGGATTATCTTTCAGCTTCCTTACATCCGGGAGACCTTTTATGTGCCGATCCAAAAAGCGATGGATATGTCCAATGCACAGATGGGAATGCTCTCGTCAGGTTATGCCACCATGGCAACCTTTTCTTACTTCGTCGGCGGGGTCGTTGCCGATAAGTTTTCGGCGCGCAAGCTGCTGACGATTTCTTTCTTGGCTACCGGGGTTCTGGGCTGGTGGTTCTCGACATTCCCGGGCTTCCAAATCAGCCGACTCATCTTCGTTTTGATGGGGATAACCACCATCATCACCTATTGGTCTGCCGCGATCAAAGCAACACGGATGCTAGGTGACAGTTCCGAGCAAGGACGTTTGTTTGGTTGGCAGGAAGGATTACGTGGGTTACTGAATTGGTTGTTAGTTGTTGTAATGAATGCCGTATTTGTCCGCTTCTCAAATGAAGTGCTGGGAACCGCTTGGGCGATTCGTGTGTGTGCCATCACTGTTTTCGTTATTGGTATTTTAAATTGGTTTGTTATTGAAGACACGGAAGCAGAGACACATTCAGAGCCTCTTTCTAAAGTCGCTATCGGTATGTTCAAAACGTTGAAGATTCCTCGTACATGGGTCTTAGTTGGGATCGTATTCTTCGCCTACAGCATGTACGGAATCTTAGGATACATCAATACCTTTGCCATCAATGTTTACGGTCTGTCTGTCTCAGGCGGTGCACAGCTCGGTGCGATTCGTTATCTCGTTCAAGCGGCCGGCGGAATCATTGGCGGGATTATCGCTGACAAATTGGGATCTCGGCTACGGGTGATCATCGGTGGTGCGGTGCTGCTGACAGCTAGCTTCGCTGGTTTCTTAGTGTTGCCAGACAGCGCAGGTATGCTGATCGCTGTCATTGTGAACTTCATCTTCGGTTTATTCTTTATCTACGTGGTACGCAGTCAGTACTTCGCAATCATCGATGATGCTGGTTTTCCAGTAGAAATGACGGGTCGTGTATCCGGGATCGTCTCTTGTCTAGGTTATTTGCCGGATGTCTTTATGTATACGATGATCGGCGGCTGGTTAGATAACAATCCTGGAAAAGCCGGCTTCAATATGATGTTCATGTATGCCATCGCCATGGGGATTGGTTGCATCATCTTCTCATTGGTCATGTCCGTCATTATCAAAAAAGCCAAAGCTGCTGGTGCCATCTCAACGAGCATCGAATAGAGATACTATATCCATATAAAACAAAAGGGCCAACTCCCGCAAGAGTTGACCCTTTTGTTATTTTTCAGGTACATCTAAAAATTCACCGTGCATATTTTCATAGTGCTTGACACTCAATGTCTCAAAAACAGCGATCATCGGATGCTCATAATTCAATTCCTTTTGAAATTCGTTCAATTGTGCGGCTAACTTCTTGTACTCGACCAATTCTTCAGCGAACAAATAGCCCTTCAACGCAACGCTCTCATGCTTTTCCTTATCAAAACAAAACAGACTGCCGGTTCGATTATGACGAATGTTCTCCGCCGTTCGTCCGTCCCCATTGATGTAGAATTTGAAATAGTAAAAACCGTTTCGTTCTAGCGGCGGGGAGACCGCGATTGCATGCGGAAACCCGCGGTTATCAATCGTGATCAAGGTGAACGTATCAGCGCTGGCCAACAATGTTTCCATATTTTTATCCATCCTCAAAACCCTCCTATCTTTCATTTTCTGGTACATATAGTGGCATAAAATCTGCCAAAAATTCCACTGTTAATGGTAAAGCCGGTCCCTTATCGCCATCGATCCGAGAATAGATTTTCTTATCCGTCAAAGGGGTTAATTCCAACTTATTCGTTTCCAAATAAGTCATCGCATCCGAATCCTTCAACCGGCCAGTGAAAATGAATCGAATAAGCTGGAGCAGTTTTCGAAAGCGCATATTGTGCAAGATACTGACATGCAGTTCATCATAATCCGAATCCACATACGGTCTTCCGCCGATTGAATGGGTGGTCGTCGCTAAGGAGAACCAAACCTTCAACTTCTCATGAAAATTATCCGCCTTGATCTCGACTGGATAGGAGGTGTCTTTGCCAATCTGCTTCAATGCCTTCAGTGGATAAACGATCAAACCAAATTTTCGCTTTTCACTTTGCCGAACTTCATTGGAGATATCTGCAAAGGAGCCGAAGGTAAAGGAGCTGATCACTGCCTTTTGGCGATCTTGACAAGCTGCGATTCCCACCTTGCGTTGATAACCAGCGATAATCACATCCATCGCTTCCTCTTCATCCATGGGCAGATGCCAGCGTTTGGCAAAATTATTGATCGTACCTCCTGGAATAATCCCCAGCGGCAGCGATTTGCCTGCCTGAATAAAAGCGGTGCCGACAATATTCAATGAACCGTCACCGCCGATCGCGACAATTCCATCATATTCTTCGATGGCCTCTTTCACTTTTTCGATTGCTTTTTCCGGATCAGGCGCAGTCAGAAAATCCGCTGAATGATCCGCTTGCTCAAACTTGACCTTCATTCTTTTGGCTAATTTTTCAGCATTCCCATCCCCTGCATTCGGATTAAAAAAAATTCCATAGCGCATCTTTCTCACCCTCGTTCATTTGCAAAATAATGTTAATCTTAAGCGCTAAAGAGCTTTATCTTTTCCCCTTCACCATATCATTTTTAACAAAAAAAAACTCTTACAACGAACTAAATTACGAGGAATTTGATTGCTTTTACTTTTTTTTTACCTAAAAACTGCTATGATAAAGCAAAGAGAGGTTGAGAAAAATGTTTGAACCGACGAAACCACGACGAAGTGAGGTCCCTTTTGACGTTGTTCCTGAACATATGCAGCAGGAAATCTGGCATATGATTTTCGTACGTCCTATGAAAGGACTACCCCTTACTTCACCCCAGCGTTTCCACTTTTTTAAAAATAAAGTAGCCCGTACATTGAGTGTTGTCTATTCGCAAAGTGAGCCCTATTTTTCAGACGGGATCACCGCACCCTATGTCGAGGCCTATGAAGAGATCGAATTTCCCAAAGTAATGTATGTGTATGATGACGGGAACGAATTGCTCATGACGCTGGATGAAAAAAACATCTGACTCGAGTCAGACGTTTTTTTATTTTACCACCATCACATTGCAAGGTGCTTGATTGACCACATATGCTGTCGTTGAGCCAACAAATAATAAGGAAAGCGCCCCTAATCCTGTCGCCCCCATCACGATCAGATCGGTATCTAGCTTTTGCGCCAGCTCAACGATCTCGCGTTTAGGATTGCCGGCGATGATCTGGGAAGTCAGATGGACCTCCTGCTCCTCTGGCATGCGATGATGCTCTAACTCGGTGATAATACTTTGCGCTTTGGCGTGGACTTCCTGCATTAATGGGATCGAATTTCCTCCGGTCGTTCCGCTAAAGCTGGCGGTATCGATCACTGTTGCCAAAGTCAGCTTGCCGTTATTTCTCTTTGCGATATTGATTGCTTCATCAAAGGCCTTTTTGGATTGCTTCGAGCCATCTACAGCAACTAAAATATTCTTATATTCATCAACCATTTTTGCCGCCCTCCTTCCTCCCTAGTTTATCATTCAGAGGATTCTTCGAAAAATGAAAATAACTATTTCTCCTTGTTTTTTTAATTTCAAAATAGTTAAAACTGCTTAAAAACTTACTCGATAAATTGTCCTTTTTGCAGTGAAATGCTAAACTGTGCTCAATCAACAAGGAGCTGTCTATAGAAAAGGAGTTTAAGTCTACTAATGAACAAATTACAACGCAGAAAAGCCCATCTCATTATTCATAGCGCGTCCACTGCCGCTGCTGGTGTCGGTGCGGGAATGGCGCAGCTGCCTTTTCCTGATGCGACCGTTTTATTGCCGATCCAAACAGCGATGGTAATCGCTTTAGGAAAGGTTTTCCATATTAAACTAGAAGAAGGCGCCGCCAAAGCGCTCGCTACGCAATTTCTAGCGCAAAAAGCTGGTCAAATGACCGCTCGCTTCCTAGTGGGTAAGCTGCCCGTTGCCGGAAACATCGTCAATGGATCAACAGCAGCCGCAATCACGGAAAGCTACGGCTGGCTTATTGCTCGAGAATTCTCAGAAGAATATGAGAAAAAAATCAAAGTATAATATTTTTTTAATTGCTGGTAAACTCCTTTCAAATCCACACAAGTTTCGCTATACTTGTAGACGTGGATGAACTTGGTGTTTTACTCGTTCAATGATGTAGTCCGCATTTAAGACAGAGGTGCTGGTTCGATTCCAGCCGTCCACACTTCGACTATACGACACGCTTGCGGAACACGCAGGCGTGTTTTTTTGTTCTTTTACACGATACTCTATCCGTCCTGCATGCTTTCTGTCGGCAGCTGGGACCAAAAGGATTTTTATATGAAAAAATTTTACAGCTGGCTTTACCGTCAGCCACGCCATATCATTTATCGCATGATCCTGATCTTTTGCCTGCTTTTTTGGCTCGCAATCTATTGGATACTATGCTAAAAGAGATTTCTTTTTCAAAGGGAATCTCTTTTTTTGCGTATTTTTTTCGTGGAAAATCGTTAGCTTCCACTTTACTTTTCGAACAAATGTTCGTATAATGATTTTGAGGTGATGACCATGTCTATGATTAGTCCAGATTCTGTTGAAATTTTTTATCGAACGTATGATTCCTTAGTGAAGGATTCATTACCGTTAGCACTATTTTTGAACCAAATTACCGCCAAGATGGATGCCGAAGATCGTGATTATTTTGTTATCCCTGCCAAAAAGACCGGCCGCAAGAAGGATATTTATTTTCAGTTTGAACGCAAAAACAATGAGCTCGTTTTCAAAGGTATTCACACGAGGAGGAAGGCCGATGGAGTCTCTTAAAGGAACTGTCGCAAAGCTAAAGATCGTCCAATATTCTCAGCAGCCCTTAGTCTATTTTCAACTGGCCGATACCAATTGTCTGATTGCTGCTCACTCATTGAACTTCCTGGCCGACGTAGAAAACGGCATGAAGATCGTCGTCGCTGGCAAGCGAAATGCCCGCGGACAATTGATCGTCGTAAAATATGCCGTATTAGGCAGAACCAAACTAATGAACGATATCCAAGCCTATCAAACCGCAAGCTAAGAGCCAGCACGAAAATGTGCTGGCTCTTCTTTTTTTATCGAACGACCATCACGTTGCATGGTGCGTTATTGACGACATAGGCTGTCGTCGAACCTAGTAATAATCGTGAAAACGTACCTGTTCCGGTTGCCCCCATCAAAATCAGATCGATTTTTTCTTCTGCAGCAAAGGAAACGATCTTCGCTTTTGGATTCCCATCATCAACAACAGTTGTAAACTCGATATCCTCAGGGATTGTTTCTTCCAATGACTCTACCACCATGCGAGCGGATTTTTGGGCTTCCTTGACGATATGATCTACAGCGTAAGGTTCGGCGCCTAAATGATTGGTGTCTGATACGATCAAAATATACAAATGTGCATCATTTCTACGAGTGACTTCGATTGCTTCTTGAAATGCTCGGTGTGCCTGTTCAGATGAATCTACTGCTACGAGTATTCTTTTGTATGATTCTTTCATAATAAGACCCCCTTTCTTTCTATTGTATCTACCTGAGGCGTCTTTGTACAGCGAATTGCAAGCGTTTTCTAATCATTTTCTCTTTTTATCTCTAATTAAGCGTTCAGCGGCGATCACGTAGCCTACAAATTGGATAGGCGTCATTTTTCTGCGAATCTTATCATGCTACTAGCATGCTTTTGAATACTGAGCCAGCTATATATAGGAAGACTCATTTTCTGCTTCGCATATTATCCAACTAAACAACTTGATATTAGCTTTAGCACACAACCTTTAATTGTCCATCACATTTAATTAACTGCAAAAAGTTGGACTAACAAAAAAAGCACCTTGATCACAAGGTGCTTAAAGGGGATGCTAGTCAAATAAAACTAGCTAAGAAAGATTGAGAGAGGTCTTCCTCATAATCATATTTTAACAGATTTCTTGGTCATTTTGGCGATTTTCTGAATTGTTTTTTTAACATTTTTAAATTTATTTAGAATGTTACTAAATATTTTTATTCGCCGAAAGTATTCTATATTTCTAAATTCATTAAAAACAAATTATCAAAATGGTTATTTTACTATTCTTACGCTATTTTCAAGACATAAAAAATATCCTTGTAGCCAATAGCTGCAAGGAAATCATTATTTTAATTTGATATTTTTTTCACAAGGTTTGTTAAAAAAATTAAATTTTTACGTATTCTAATTCAAAACCAGCCTTATCATTCTTCATCGCCACTTGATATGCGGTAGATAACTTCTCCATTGTTGCAGGATCTAAAGCTAGTTTCACAAAAGTCGGCAGATCCGTCTTTTCCACATCTACTTCTTGCTGCATAGCTAATGGCTGCAGCATTTCAGCAAAACCGCCTGTGATTGAAATATTTCTCTTCTCGCAACGAATAGCATCTCTCAATTCCATCGGATTCGCAACTACTTTTTTCATTCCCATCACCTCTTCTTTTTTAAAATGATAGCATAGTAGAAATCATAAATCAACGATTTTGTGAATTAAAACACAAATTTTATAACAACTATTTCTGCTATACTTTTAATAAAGGAGTGAATGCTATGGATAACTATAAGAAGCGGAAACAACGCGGGTATGTTGGAAATAATGAATTAATTGCTTATAAAGAGAAATCAATCGAGGAATTAACGGCTTTGTTTTCCTCTGATAACGCTGTAGAACGAACAATCGCCGCACGTCTTTTGCCTTTAAATTGTGATACAACGAACATTTTGTTGTACGCTTTAGTCAATGAATCCGCCCTCTACACACGCTTAGCGATCACTGAGAAATTAGAGAGTGGTGATTCAAAAACAGCGCAGCAAATGATCCCTTTTCTGGCAGTGATCGGAAAAAATCAACATCGCACACCGATTGCACCGTCTAAAAAGAAATCCTTTCCGCTGCCTCGCGATCTGATCGCTCGTTCGCTAGGTCGAATGAACCCAGTGATTTTTCCGACATTGCTGGAGTCCGCAAAAGAGCTTCCAGTTGAAAAGCTGAGTGAGTTGATCGACGCGATCGGCTATATGGCCTTTTATCATCAGAGCTTAGCCACAACAGAAAATTATCAAGCCCTGCTTCATATAAAAGATGCCTATCGTCAAGAACACTTGATCCAGTGGAAGCTTCTGATTTGTTTTTCCGCTTTTCCTCAAAGTGAAGAATTACTATTAATGGAAGAACATTTTACTGCCGAGGCACAGCGTTCCCTAAACTTACTCACAACAAAAAAGGATTGAAGCCTAATTCAATCCTTTTTACCTCGTATAGTATTCAATGATTTCGCGTAACGTTCAAGCTACAATGAGCTTCTGCAGACGATCTATTTCTATTTTGCATACACGCGATCATCATCGTTTAATAGACGGGTTTTGAGAGCTCATTCCTAAAATAATAGCGCAAAGTTCGAGTCATTATCCCAGCAAGCTCTGCCATTTGTTTGACTGTATAATCCATCTTATCCATTCCTCGTGATAACAACTGCCGCTTATTTTACGACCATCACATCGCAGGGAGCGTAATTGACGACATAATCAGTGGTAGAGCCTACAAGCATCCGCTCGAGTCTGCCTTTACCAGTCGCTCCCATATAGATCAGATCGATCTTGTATACTTCCGGCAAATCAAAGCAAAGTGCCTTTTTCGGGCTGCCAACACACGTGACCATCTGTTTATTGTAGTAATCGATTCCAGCAACCTCTTCCTCTAAAAGCTTAAGCGCGGCTTTCTTCTCTTCCTCAATGATTTGGGCAACAGGCGTCGCACTATTCATTAACAATCCGCTGCTGTTGACTACTTGCGCGATGTATAAACGGGCATTATTTCTACGTGCTGCTTCGACTGCTTCCATTAAAGCCTGACGCGCCTGTGGAGATCCATCTACTGCAGCTAAAATATTGTAATAACGTTCCTTCATTGAGCCTTCCCCCCTTTTATTCTAGTATAGCAACCAGCAGAGGTTTTGTAAGCCTTTTTTTGGTAAAAAGGCTTATCATATCAACGTTTGTAGCAACAAGTGTTTTTATTCAAAGATAGTAAAAAACCACACCAAAATGAATTGAAGTGGTTAAATACATGCCTAGTTTTTTTCTAAATAGAGGGATTGCTGATCAGACTCCTGATAAATATTCTTCATGTCGGACCAGCTTATTTCACGATTTTGATACCCATAAGGATCGTTCACATAGACGATCTTTTTTTCGCGATCAAAGCCGGTGATCACTGCGGAATGGATCAGCGGTGTGACATACATGCTGCCCTGATCCGTCTCCCATAACAGCCAGTCGTCATCCTTTGGTACTTGAAAATCAACAGTCGCGACGATCCAGACTGGTTTACCATTGGCTACGACATCGATCATTTGATTAAAGTTCTTTTTCTTTCCAGCAACCACTCGATACTCATCACCGACCTTTTCTTTAGCCAGTTTTGCGATCGGCTCCACAGCAACACCCATGGCTTCCTCTCCACCGGTAATATCACCGACAAATCCCAGATGAGGATCACCGTGATTACCGGATTCCGTAAATAGCGGCTCGTAATCTAGCTCATCGGCCAATTCATTTTTATTCGTATCATAGCCGTAATACTGCAAGAGCATCGACAGTGCGGTAACTTCACAGCCGTTTTCCAACGCAACCCCGTCAAATTGACTTTCTAGAGGAACATCCATGACGATTTTATTTTTTTGTTGGGTTCCTTCAATCAAGTCTATAATTTCATTCTTCCCTTGCGCAAAATAGATGCCGCCACTGATGATTGCGACAAAAACCAGCAAAATAGCCATTCTTTTTTTCTTCATTCCATCACCTAACATTAATAGTCCAAATGAAATTATAAGTTTTATCAGATGAAACAACTAAGAAAAACCCTCGAATCACTCAATTTTTAAGTTATTTTAACGTTTTTCACGCCTTAAAAAAACAACTATTAAGGATTTCATAAGTCCGTTCCTTATTGTAGCGTTTACAAACTTTTTGTTAGTAAATACCTCCAATTCGTGTTATATTAATAAGTGGAATTTCGTTATCAACGTAATAGTTGCCTTTCGTCACACAAAGAAAGGAGAATGATTATGACATTCGATAACACAAACGTGCAATACCGTGTCACATTGAACACTGATTTAAATCTTTTTATCGTTTTCGACAAAAATGATAAAAATCATGTTGCAACTGGCGTAACGATTGAAAAAGCGGTACAAGAATTGCAAAAAAATTAAGGATTTCAGTTCCACTCCGAGCTTTAGATCGGCTAGTGGAATGACATACGTGGTGAGAATCAGGCTCATTTTTGTCAAAAAATGATTTCCTTATTACGAATAGGAGTGACTCCTCAATGAAAGACGCGAGATTGCGTTAAGAGCACCTGCTGTGAATTCACGGTAGGTGCCTTTTTTGACTTTCATTTCCCCTACTGGTATGCTCGTTGAAAGATTTTATGGAGGTGTTGTTGATGAAGGCTTTTACCTATCGAATCGATGAACGCTTAGCCCTCGCCTTTCCACAATTGGAGGCTGCTGAAGAGTTGTTTGCGTTGATCGAGTCTGATCGACCACACATTGAATCATTTATCGATGTGATGGCTGAAACGAAAACGCTGGCAGACGAAAAAGACTTCATAAAAATGAAGCTACATGGCTACGCTGATGGGACGGATTATCTCTTCTTCATTCTTTCCGAGCAAACGATTTGCGGCTGCATCGATATTCATAACGTGGATAAAAAAATCGGCAAGGGCAAGATTGGGTACTGGCTGCATTCTTCCTTTACCAAACACGGGATCATTTCAAAAAGTGTCCAGGCAGTCTGCACCCTCGCATTTGATACCTTTGGCTTTAATAAACTCTTAATTTGCGTAGATATCGAAAACGATCCAAGTAATCGTGTAGCGCAACGCTGCGGCTTCACGCTAATCAGCACAGAACCACAAGATGCCCTGCTTTACGGCAAATTGAGAGACATGAATCACTACACCTTATTAAAAGAACAATTCAAAAAAGGTTTTGACGAATAGCTCCTTCGTCAAAACCTTTTTTTATCGAACGACCATCACATTGCAGGGTGCATGATTGACAATGTACCCACTCGTTGAACCGACTAACAGGCGTTGGAAACGACCTTTCCCCGTCGCGCCAACATAAATCAAATCTATGTCATATTGCTTCGGCAGCTCCTCGGTCAACGCCTTCTTAGGATTGCCGATGTATTGAACGACTTCCATATTTTGGTAACGACCGCGTTCGGTCAGCTTTTCTAAATATTGCTTCGCCCGCTGAGATTCCTCTGCTAGAATATCGTCCATCGGTTGGGCGCTACTCATTAGGATACTGGAATCATCAATCACTTGAACGACGTATAACTTGGCTTCATTTCGTCTAGCGGCACCGATTGCTTCGAAAAACGCGCCTTCTGATTGATCCGAACCATCAACCGCGACCATTATATTCTTGTATCTCTTGTTCATATTATCTGCTCCTTAATCAAATTATCCTACCGCTTGTCATGTCGACTCTCTCTACCGAATGACGGTCACACTGCATGGGGCGTGGTTCACGACATAAGCCGCTGTTGATCCGATTCGTGACAGACGAATTTCCCCTTTTCCTGTCGCGCCTAAGAAAATCATATCGATCTCATTCTTTTTCGCAAATTCAACGATTTTTTCTTTTGGACTGCCCATTTCCACAAAGGGCTCAACATTTTCAAGCTCTCTATGGGCTGCATCATGAACTTTTTTCAACATTTCTTTTTCAATTTGTTCCTTTTCCGCAGCATAGATTTTGCTGAAAGAAAAAGCACTGGTGGAGAGTTCACTGTCGTTAATGATTGAAATAACATTCAGTTTGGCATCGTAACGTTTGGCTGCTTCAACGGCCTCATCAAAAGCATTTTCCGAATGTTCTGATCCGTCGATTGCGACTAAAATATTTTTGTATTTACTAATCATTGTAACCGCCTCCTTTATTAAATTATAAAGGAAAATAAGCGATCTGTGAAACGAAATCAACTTTATCATAGAGTATTTAACAACAACAATTATTGCATGTCGCTTTTTTTACACCTGAAAATATAACTTTAGAAAAAGAGTTGAGTTAGTATATGATAAAATTGAGATATAAATGGAAAGAGGAGAACTGGGTGTGAAAAAAAAGAAAATATTTGGAAAAAACGGAAAAGTTTATGTCTTACATGAAAAGAAAAATTTTTATAAGCAAAAAAAGTTTTGGGGGATTGTGTTAATTATTCTTGTTGCTATAGCGATTGGAGTTGGTATAGAAATTTTGAAAGAGCCTGTTAGCAGCATTGGGCAAGAAAACGAACGACTAACCACTTCTAAGAAAAAAAATCTAAACAGTGAAGAACATAATAGTTCCAATGTAAAAGGGAATGATAACACAAAAGAAACCTCAGCGTCATCCGAAGCTATTACAAATGTTAATACCTCAATGCCAACTGAATACAATTCAGCGTTAAGAACTGCTGAGAACTATTCAGAAATGATGTATATGTCAAAAACAGGTATCTATGATCAACTGACTTCTGAATATGGTGGAAAATTTTCGCATGAAGCCGCGCAATATGCGATTGACACCATCGAAGCCGACTGGAACTACAATGCATTAAAATCTGCCGAAAACTATCAAGAAATGATGGCTATGTCCCCAGAAGCCATTCGAGATCAATTGATTTCTGAATATGGAAGCAAATTTACTCCTGAAGAAGCCGACTATGCTATCCAAAATTTGAAATAATTCTATTTTCTTCTGAGCATTTTTCTTGTATCTTTCGCGGGAATCCATTAAGGTAACAGTAGTTCATTTGTTTATCCGAGTTCCTTCCCAGAACTCCGGCCGTCGTTGCCCTGCGACGGCTTTTTTTGAGCAGAAAAATTGCAAAGAAAGCCTTTTCCAATTATAGTAGAAAGTGGGTATACCCCATCCTTTATAAAAATTGTTTTTTCACTTGCTGACCGTCGCCATTTCACTATGGACGGTCTTTTTTGCGAGTTGCCAGTTTCTTGCTTTAGCAAGATTAGTAGAATGGTATGCGTACGAGATTTTTTTGAATTTTTGCGTTAGGAAAATTCATACCTTACTTCCGAGTTAGCTCAATATCTAAAAGTATAGTAATAGCGTGATGATATGCGTACGAAAATCAGTCGAATTTTTACGTTAGAAAAATTCGTTTCCTTATTAATGAGCTAGCTGTCAGTCACGCTTTTCGCAGTCCTTAATGCACGAGTATCTATTAATTGGACTATAAGAGGTTTTCATTAGTTCTGTTTAGCATGATGATATGCGTACGAAAATCGTTCGAATTTTTACGTTAGAAAAATTCGCTTCCTTATTAATGAGCTAGCTGCAATTGGAGCTATCGAGAATTGGTTTTATCCAAAATCCTTCCTTCTCCTTGATCTTTTGTGTGTTAAACTAAGTATGGTGGTACACTAGTGTAATTGGAGGAACAAAAATGTATAAAGTAAATTTGAAAAATATCCTCACCCGGAAGGAAGAACGGGTGATTGACTTGAACTTAATTCCTCATGTAGGAGATACCTTACAATTGAGGGAGCCTGATAAGTTTTTGTTGGTTCACGGGGTTACTCATATTATTGAAAACGAGTCCATCGAGTTTGAGGTTTTTGTCGAACCGATTGATCGTACCTATTGGATGAATGAAATCTAATGAAAGCGAGAAACAAACTATGATCGCACACAAAAGAGATGTACTCCATGTAGTTTGAAACCAACAAAAAATTACATGGAGGAATTACAATGAATAATATTTATGATAACGAGAAATTTTTTGAGAGCTATAGTCAAATGAGCCGCAGCCAGCAAGGTTTGGACGGAGCTGGAGAATGGCAGACATTAAAAGGCTTATTGCCAGATTTTAAAGGAAAACGTGTCCTTGATTTAGGCTGCGGCTATGGTTGGCATTGCCTTTACGCGACAGAACATGGCGCCACGTCAGTCGTTGGCGTTGATCTGTCAGAAAAAATGCTGGAGGTCGCGCGACAGAAAAATAGCTTTGACAATATCACCTATCTTCACGATAGTATCGAGGAAGTCTCTTTCGAGCCAAACAGCTTTGATGTCGTCATCAGCTCACTGGCGATCCATTATATTACGGACTTTGAGAAGCTAGCGAAAAATATCGCTCATTGGTTAGTCGCTGACGGTCAACTAGTCTTTTCCGTGGAGCACCCAATTTTTACCGCCGAAGGTTCACAGGATTGGTTTTACGATGAAAATGGAAAAATCGCTCACTTCCCAGTCGACAATTATTTTTATGAAGGCAAACGGAATGCCCATTTTCTCGGCAGCGATGTCACAAAATACCATCGCACATTGACGACCTATTTAGACAGCCTGTTAACGAACGGCTTTCAGATCAAGCGCATTGTCGAACCGATGCCACCTGAGAACATGCTGGCTATTCCTGGCATGAAAGACGAGATGCGCCGACCAATGATGCTGATCGTTGCGGCGGAGCAAAAATAAAAAACGAAGAAAATCTCTGGTCTCTTTTTCAAAAGCCCAGAGATTTTTTCTTCATCACCCTTCATCCAACTGACGCTTCAAGTAAAAATACCTCGCCACCAGAATTTCCAGCCAATTGTCACACATTTTTTTGGTGCAGCTCTCCACCCTGCTTCGACACTCCTGCAAAAGCGCTCTCCACAAGCTCGCTTTTTCCCGTGTCTTCACAAAATAATCAGCCTGAAAGATAGGAAGAACTTTTCGCCATTTATGTTTACTGACACCTTCTTCCGCCCTGAGTGTTTTGACTTCCTCGAAGGATTCTAAACTCAGATAACTTGCAGAAGCAACATTTGGATAATAGATGATAGCTTCATCAATAGAAACAATTTCTTCTGACATCTGGCCAAAAAAGTAGTTGATCGTTCCACCAAAAACGATCCCTAAGATAATAGAGAATATCGGGATATATTGTTGATAGAATAGCGTGAACTGTCGATTACCCGCTTTACATATCAGTGGTAAATGATTTTTTTTCGCCAAAAATTTCCGCAAACCTTTTTTCATGCGACTCTTATCCTTTCATAGATCGAAATGATTAACGATCCAACTTAATTGTCCTCTCAAAAATTCCCTTTACTCTAAAAATATCCGCAAAAAAATCGTAGTCCGTAATGTTGCCATCGATTTCAAAAAATGTCCTGATTCTCACTTCCTTCCTAGGAATCTATCTACACTATATACGAACTTATGTTTGTTTTGTTGCCAAAAAAAAGACATCAGATTCCTAGATGTTCGGCTAACTCTTCAAAAAAGGCATCACGTAAGCGTATGACCTGCCGCTTGCTCAAAAAGACTTGATCCGCTACTAAATCGAGATTAACTTTCTTTTTATCCGTCATATACAGCAGTTTAATTATTTTCCTTGTCTCTATGCTCGCATTTTCCAGACACAATGAAATGATTTTTTGATTTCGCTCTAAGCTGAGTAGCCGACGATCAAGGGAAATCGTCATTAAGAGCTTCTGGTCTTGCGATGTACTGAGGGATTTCCGGTTATGAAAAAGTAGTTTTTCTTTTCGTTCTAAATAGTAATCATCCATTTTAGGATAATCTTGTAGAATTCCTTTAATGTAATCCTTCTTCCATTTTTCCATCGTCTTTCCTCCTAAAAATAACTGGAAATTGTATTCTACAACTAGACTGGCCGTAGAAAAAAAGCATTGATTCTACAAAAAAGCCGGTTGATTTCTTTTTTGTAGATTAATAGTAATACATTTCGCGTACTTTGTAAATTCATCCATCTCTTTTTACGGGTAAAACGATACATTTCGTGTTATTATAGTATAAAAGGGAGTGGTTCTTATGTTTGCCCAACGATTGAAGGAATTAAGAAAAAGAACACCTAGCCTCACTCAGCTAGACATGGCAAAAAAACTGGGGATCGCGAAGACGACGTACGCCTCTTATGAACAAGGAAAGCGTACGCCGGACATTGAAACGCAAAATAAAATTGCAGATTTTTTCGATGTTTCCTTAGACTACTTGCACGGTCGCGAGCAAAAGAAGACTTTTTCAGCGAATCAAATGACCGTGGCGGCGCATATCGATGACGAAGTGACCGAGGAGCAAATGGAAGATATTTTGAATTATATTGATTTCATTAAACAGAAGCATACAAAGAAGGAATGATTGGATGGATAAAGCAGAAAAACTGATGGCCGATTTTCAAGGAATCAATTATATTTTCGATTCCTCTATGCCAGACGGTCAAAAAGGATTATACATTGACAATCATGTGTACTTGAATCCGCGGCAGACCTCCCAAGAACTGACCGCTACGATTGCTGAGGAGATCGCCCATTATTTAACCAGCTCCGGCGACATCAGTTGCCAAGAGACAACTGAGCAGCGAAAACAAGAGCAGCGCGCCCGAGATATCGGATCAACACTGGTCGTAACGCCAGAAGATATCATTGCCTGCCATAAGGAGGGGCTTTCGACTGTCTGGGAATGCGCTGATTATTTAGAAATTAACAAAAAATCCTTCGAGCACGCAATCAATGTATATGCCAGAATGTACGAGGAAGGGCTGACTTATCAGAACTACCGCATCTTTTTTCAAGCAAATGGCACTATCGACGTGACTGAATTACTAGATAAATAGGATGAACAACCTTAAAACGACCTTCGCAGTTGCGAAGGTCGTTAATTTCTTAAACAATTTTTGAAGACTAAAGTCTCGTTTCAGGAACGAGCAAGTCGGTATATCTAATGACTGTGGTAAATTCCAGCAACTCTTCTATTTCGCTTTTTACAATCTCAATAATAACTGAATTACTCAATTTATTCTTGATTTTACCTAAATGAATCTCCTTTTGATACTCAAAAAAGACTTCCTGACCAATTGAAAACTGTTCACCTGCAATTGAGGGATTTGGAGATTTGAAACCATACGTTTGCGCCATTAGAATATATCCTCCTTTAATAGTATAAAAAAAGAAGACCGTTCCCGATCTTCTTAGTCATCTGTCGATTAAACAGGCTTATGCTTTTTGGATATTTGTTGCTTGCAAGCCGCGTTGGCCTTCTTCAACATCGAAAGTCACTGCTTGACCTTCGTCTAAAGTTTTGAAGCCGTCGCCTTGGATAGCTGAAAAGTGAGCAAATACATCATTGCCGTCTTCTCCTGTAATAAATCCAAAACCTTTGTCTGCATTAAACCATTTTACTGTACCGTTATTCATAATAAGTACCTCCAATTACACATCAAATGTGTTTATTTGTAATAAAAAATGACGTGTAATAAAAAAGTATCATAAAGCCTAACGATAACTACCTAGTCACATATCAAAGTATTACTTAGTAACCATAACATGAATGATAGAGAAAAGCAAAAAAACATGAATATTTTCAAGCTTTTTTGTAACGAATATTAAGTTTTCATCCTTTCTCTTAATAACTACCGTCAGACGAAAATTTATCTTGACTTAACTACTAGACTTATCATCTCTTGAGAATCAATTTTTTAGAAAGCTAAACACGAACAATCAGATTCCTATCAAGGATACATTGATAAAAAAGCATGCAGCCTTTTTTATACTGCATGCTTGATTCGATTGAAGAATACTAACGCTTATTTTATGGCTTAGGATATTCTTTATTAATCAATCGCATGAACAGTAACTTCGACAGTATCACCAATATCTTTATTCAGCTGCTTCCTGATATCCTTCCGAATCCCTAAAATGTAGCAAATACTGCCATCCTCATTCTTCACGCCCATATTAACGATGCTTCCTTGATATTCAACACCATCGAAAGTTGCGTGAACCTTGACACGACCCTTATTAAATTCTTCTCGAACATCATATGGAAAAATAATATATGCGCCGCCTTTACCAACTTCTGACGCGTAGATCTTTGATTCGAATTTGTATTCTTTCATCTGTAAAGCTCTCTCCTTTTCAAAAAAAGCCAACCCGTCGAATTAGAAAAAATCCAAAACTTAACGGGTTGGTTATTAAGGTCATATTGGCGGGAATGTGTAGGAATCGAACCTACCCAAGAAGCTCCTAACTCCTCATACTGGTTTTGAAGACCAGAGGGAACACCAGAACCCATCCACTCCCGAAACAAAATAATCATACCATTCATTCAGGATGGAATCAATAACAAATTGCTAAGAAAAAAAGAAAGAAACAACCTTACTTTAAATGCTTCTTTCTTTTTTAAAAATTACTAAATAATTTGGTTTTAATTCTACTGATCCTCAGAAAATTCACTAATTTCTTTATTTAAGAAATAAGAGATCATGGTTCGGATCAGCACGATCATCGCCAATTTGATAATATCCTGGAATGTTGGGTTGATAATCGATTCAATGATATCCGCCACAATCAGAAATTCCAGACTTAGTAAAATATAGCTGCCCAAATAAGCCTTGATGCACTTATTTTTGTGCAGAACAGACGAATAGTCCTGTTCTTTTGCCGGCTGGATCAATTTGATAAATGAAAAAAGCGCACCAAATAAAATAATAAAAATCGATACGACATCCAATGCTAAGACGATTGGATGGAAAACTAATGGCAATAAACGTTCAAAAGTATCCATACTCCTCCGACCTTTTCCCTTTATACTTCTATTCTAAGCTGAAATAGCCGGTGAATCAATCTGATTTTGACCCAATGATTTTAGACTTTCTTAGATTCATTTATGCCAACCATAAGCTTCACTATTTATGGTAAGTTCACTACTAATCGAGAGGAGGATTATGATGAAAAATGTAAAGGAACACGCCCCTAATCTTTTGAAAGATGCCTTTTATGATTTATCGATCTTGATTATTTCCCATCTGTTTTATCAACTAATCACGCAACTATTAAATTAATTAACGCTGAGTTAGCGGGAATGTGTAGGAATCGAAGCTGGTTAAAAGGCTCCATATACTAGATTTAAAATGCAGACTGTATTCATTTTTCTAAAAACAGAAAAATGAGTCCTATTTTCGCTTCGCATACGATTCCACTAATGTGCTAAAGCACAAAGTGGAACTCGCAGCTAGCTCATTTTAAGGAGAATATTTTTCCAAAAACAGGAAAAATATTCTTATTGTCGTACGCATATCATCGAACTAAACTGGCTGTCTTTTAAAATTTAACCAGCAATTTAGTTTGAATCTCCTACTTAAGATACTGCGAAAAGTTCGACTGACAGCTATCTCTTACTATTGTATTCATTTTTCTAAAAACCAGAAAAATGAGTCCTATTTTCGCTTCGCATACGATTCCACTAATGTGCTAAAGCACAAAGTGGAACTCGCAAAAAGAAGCACCCAAGCATCGGATGCTTCTTTCTTAATCTATTGAATTGGCGGGTACAGAGCGGTGGTTGTTTTATTGCCGTTCTTCGAATAGATGCTGATTGATTGACTGCCTTTTTCTTTTTCGATCGCCGTATTTTTCTCGTCTAGATTGTGATAATCGTATTTCTTCGGATCGACTGGCGTGAAGCCTTCTGGTGTGTAGAAGCGCAAGAGATTTTCTTGGTTCAGCTTGTCAGACAGACTTAGTGCTTGTTTGACTTGCTTTTGCTCCTTATCGATCTCTGGAGCGATATTCAAGGCTTTTGGATCGACCTTTTCACCGGTTTTATTATCATAAGTCTCTCCGCCTAATTCGGTATAATTTGGTGAAACAAAATCCCCATTACGGAAGGCAACAGTTTGATCGTGTTTTGATGAAAACAGATCGGTCCCGAATTGAATATATTTCTGATTATCGATCCCCATCAAATGTATCAAGGTTGGCAAGACATCGATTTCGCCGCCGTATTGATGCTGGATACCGCCATTGGTGTAGCCCGGAATGTGGAACATCAATGGAACCCGCTGCATTTGTGCGTCATCGAATTTGTCCCAAGTCGTTGGATCTTTGCCTAAGGCTTTAGCTAAATCCTTATTGTTGCTGTCGGAAATACCGAAATGATCCCCATAAATCATAAAAATCGAGTTTTGGTAAACGCCAGAGGCTTTGAGATAGTCAAAGAATTGACGCAGTGATTCGTCCAAATAATGAGCCGTCCGCACATAATCATCGACCGTGCTATTGCCCGTTTTTAATGCTGGGAAATTGAAGTTCTTATCATCCGTCAAATAGGGCGTGTGGTTCGTGACCGTTAAGAATTTCGAATAGAACGGCTGTTGCAGATGCTCCAGATGTCCAACCGTTTCCTTCAGCATATCCTTATCTAAGATCCCGTAGCCTAAGTTTTCATCCGACTGGTTGAAATACGAACGATCAAAGAAATTTTGATAGCCGAGATTTTTGTACACATGGTCGCGATTCCAGAAGCTGCCGACATTGCCGTGGAAAACCGCACTCGTATAGCCAGCTTCTTGATTCAAAATTGCCGGTGCTCCTTGGAAGGTATTATCATTCCCTAATTGGGTAAATAATGAGCCTTGTGGTAAGCCAAAGGTCCCTGTTTCCAGCATATTTTCCGCGTCACTAGTCTTCCCTTGTCCAACTTCATGGAAGAAATTATCAAAGGCCAAGGTCTGCTTAGTATCATTTTCTAAGCTATTTAGAAATGGTGTAACCTCTTGGCCATCGACCTTCATATTAATCAGAAATTGTTGGAAGCTTTCTAAGTGGATCACGATGATATTTTTGCCCTTCGCGATGCCGTATCTGCTTGGATCAGGTGCCGCATAGTGACTCTTCGTGTATTTCAGAATATCGGTTAAGCCGTTGCTTGAGGCATGGGCTCGCACACTATTGGTCTGCTCCGTCTTGATACCGTCATACACCGTGAAAGCATCCAATCCAAGATATTTTACAATATACGAACGGTCAAAAGTCCGCTGCAATAATTGTGGACGGTTCGCCTCACTTAAAGATAAATTGACTGAAAAAGTCAACGCCGCCAAACAACTGACTGCTACTGCAAAGGTCTTTTTGACCGGTTTGCTGACGATTTCTTTGCGCTTAGCGAAAATGTAGATCAAAACTCCTAAAAAGACTAGCAAGTCCACCCAATAAAAAATATCGTGAACCTTCATCAAAGCAAAGGAGCTGCCTGAGATTCCCTGCGAGACTTTAGAAAATCCTAAGATCGATTTGATCGTCACGAAATCCGTAAACTCACGATAAAAAATCACGTTCAAATATAAGATCAAGGTATTCAGCAGATCCATTAAAAACAACACGATCAACGCCGGCTTAAATTTTTTGACGTATAAGAACACGCCAAACAGCAGCAAAGTCGTGGCGATGGGATTGATCCATAAAATGAAGTATTGAATGGACCCTTCCACACCTAATGAAAAATCTACATAATAGGATAAGATCGTTTTTGCCCAAAACAGCACACTGACGGTCAAAAGAATCAGCCAGCGATTGCTAAAAGCTTTTTTTACCCGGTTCATCCAGAACACTTCTTTCTCTATTAAATTGTCCATTACTACTATAGAGCAGATTTTAAAAAAATGCTTTTTCATTTATGGTTACACCGGCAATTTTATATTTTTTAAGCAAAATGTGGGTTTTCCTCCAAAATTTAAGGAAAGACCCGCGTTTTCTTTCGCTTTTTCACGTCAAATGAAAATTTCCTAAGACACAAAAAATTCACATTCTTAATAATTATCCATAAAATAACACAATGCAAATATCTGAAAATCTTTATAAAAAAGGACCACACTTAACCATAAAAAAGAACATATCCGCTTATTCGATATATTTTTATCGTTTATCGATAAATTTTTATTGACTTCATGTAATTCCTGCTTTATAGTGAACTCATCAAGTAGTTCAAACAAAAAGGAGTGTTTTTAATGAATTCAGAAAAAGGGATTTTTAAAGGGTTGAAATGGTTGTTTAGTTTATTTATTGGTTTAATGGGGATTGCTGCAGTAGGTTTAACCATCATGGCATTCATTTTTAACCTTACTTCGGTATCGCAAGAAATTGCAATGATGAGTATCGATAGTTTGCCGTTCGGGAAATTTACCACGGCGATCCTATCATCACCGCTTTTTCTTCTATTATTAATAGTTAACATTATTTTATATGGGGTACTGTTCTACTTTGTGCGCAGCTTTTTCAAAAATCTGGAAATGGATCAAATTTTTGTTAAGACAAACGTCATGACCGCCAAAAAAATCGCCGTCATTCTTTTGATCTTATCCGTGAGTTCTTGCCTCCCTGATCTATATGCATCAACACACGGAATCACTATTGACAGTGCAGCATTTGATCTAACCTATATCGTCGGCGCAATCATCGTCTGGGCGTTGGCGAAAATTTTGGAAAAGGCTAATGCGATTGCTGAAGAAAATGAATTAACGATCTAAGCTAGCCAAACGAAAGGAGCAATACAAAGTGATTCAAGTAAACCTAGATGTCATGCTAGCAAAGAGAAAGATGTCCTCCGGTGAGCTGGCAAAAAGAGTTGGGATGACGAATGCAAATATCTCCGTTTTAAAAACTGGCAAAGCAAAAGCCGTTCGTTTTTCTACCTTGAATGAGATTTGCAAAGTCCTAGAATGCCAACCTGGAGACATTTTAGCCTATATAGAAGAATAGAAAAAATGGCTGTTTAACAAGGTATCCAATGAAAAAAAAGCTTCTAGAAAAATTGAATTCTAGAAGCTCATTTTTTTATCGTAAATTTAAACGTTTCATGCGGACAATGTTCAATTGCTATTTTTTTGTTAGATTCCTCTGACAAATCTGCAAATAGCTGACCCATACCTCAATGATTTTCCGCTTGATTCCTTCAATATCGTTCTCCGCGACTTCATTTCCCGACATCCAGACGACCCTCGCGTCTTTCGCACGTTCGGCATAGAGCGCTCTATTGGTCTTAGGAATAACGATCACATCAGCTTTTGGCAATGTCTCTGATAAGTCATCACTGATATAGTCGATCTCCCAATCAGGAGCCAGCGCCTCTCGTAGCTCTTTTTGGAATTTTCTCGGTCTCAAGGTCACCCCACTCATCCCAGCTGGTGTGCCAACCGTTTGCTGTCGATTGTTGAACGACCAGACCCATAGCACTTTTTTACTCATTCTCTTCAGTCCTTTTTCAATTATTATCCTCTTCAAATGCGATAGAATCAACTCTATGAAGAAAGTTCATTGTGTATCTTGGAAATCGTTTTTGTAACCTTTTTCAATCATCTCGATCGTCAAATTCCAACAGATTGGACTTTACGACCCGCTGTCCATTCGCCCGAGTAATCCAAACGACACGAACAGGTCGATACTCGCCATAAGATACTTGTGTTTTCTGGATTCTACCTTCACTTTTTAAAAACGCTTTTACTACTTTTTTGCGTAGGCATCATCCTTTATTATTAAAAAAAGCTGGCTCCAGATAACCAGCTTTTTTCCTACTAATTTAACAACTCTTCTTCTCTTTTTCGCTCTATTAGTTTTTTCTGCAGCTCGATATCATAATTACGTGCCTGAGGGATCAAGAGATTGATCGCCCCACAGATCAGCGCACCGATTCCCGCGATCAGAAACATTTTTTCGACACCGATAGAATCGGCGATCGGACCGGCAAAGATCAAGCCCACAGGACCGGTGATACTCATTAGGGAGTTGAGGACACCTAAAACCCGACCCAAATATTTCGGCTCATAGCTTTGCTGGATCATCGCCATCAGTAATGTATTGAAATAAGGTGTCGCAAAACCGGCGATGGCATTCAAGATCAAAAATACGACAAAGCCTTTTTGCGTACCTGGCAGCAATCCGCTTAATCCGATCGTAATCCCGATGACAAGATAGGAGAGCAGAATCAGCAGCATGCGGTTTTTCCATTTCCCAAATAGACCAATGACCGCTCCGCCCGCCAGCATACCCACTGCATAGATCACTTCGATCAAGCCGGCTTGACCGACCGTTCCGTTAAAATAGTCCATCGTCATCAACGGATATAGGCTGGCTGCGGGCATGAACAGCAACATAAACACTGCACCGATCAACGTAATGTACCAAAGCCCTTTGTTTTCAATCAGCTTCTTCAGCCCAAATTTTGAATCTGCTAAAATGTGAATCACTTCTCCTTCAGAAACAACGTGCGGAATCGTCACAAACAGTAGCAGTCCCACTCCCAGAATGGCCCCGAGAACATCAAAAAGAATCAGCCAATTCATTGGAATAATGGAAAAAAGAAAGGCGCCCAGTGCGGGTGCGATGATAAAGTTCGCTGATTGAACCATGCCAAGCTGTCCGTTCACCTTCGTCAGCTCGTCTTCTGGAACCATGGTTGGAAGAATCGATTGAATGATCGGCATTTGGAACGTTTGGGCAACCGCTCGGATAAATAAGGAAACAAACACCAGCCACAACGGAAATTCTGGTGAAATGGTACCAGTTATAGAAAGAATCAGCGCAAACAATGCCACAATAATATCGGTCACGATTAGCAGCGCCTTCTTATTGCGTCGATCCACGATCGGGCCAACAAAAGGGCTCAGCACAACCATAGGGATCATCCCCAGTAATGTCGCGAAGCTTAAAACCGTCGCGGAACCTGTCGTCCTAGTTAAATACCAAATGATCGAGTACTGAACGATCATGCTGGTGATGCCCGATAAAAACTGCCCCGCTAGGAAAAAGTACAAATTTCTCCGCCACTTTGGCGGGAGAGTCGAATCGCTCTTATTATTCATAATAAAACACTCCTATTAGATAAAAATCAGTGAAACAGTCAACAGCTCTTCCTTGCTAATTTTAGAGTGCTTCTAAAAATTAGAAAGGATTACGCACGTCTCATTCTGATTGAATGAATCATTGCTTTAACAATGTACATCATCGAAGCACCTCTTTCGTAAAACGCTTTCGTTGATAATACCCTATTCAAAAGCTCGAAACAAGTAGCGAGTCTGCCTATGAATTGTTATCGATGAATGGATAATTGATAAACGCTTGCACGATAATCTTCTTTGCCTTGGCAACTATTGGTTCGTCTTGATTATACTGCTATCTGATTCCTACTATATTAAGAGTAGCGACCTTCCCTTGTTTTCTAGCTTATCCAGCATAAACTTTAGCTACGAATTTTTAACAGCAAAGATCTCAGCTCCTGCTAAAAATCCTTGGAGCTCATGTCGCTGATTTGATTTTTGACTCTCTTTTGCCGCAAGACAAAAAAAGAGCAATGGATTCCTGTTGGCATTCGCCACTCCATTGCTCATTGTTTTTATGCTGAAATTTTTAGTTCATCTATCCTTGATGCTGGGTACTCATAGGCTTGGGCTTCCACTAAAGCCACTTCATCATTGGGGCTTTGATAAATCTTATAGACCGTCAATGTTTCTCCACGATTTTCTGGAAGTTCTACCTCGCAAAGAATCCAATAATACATTCCTACTACCGATTGGGTTCCCAATAAGGCGATTGGCGTTGCTTTTTGTCTCCCCAATAAGGTTTCTCTCGCACGCTCTACCAATTTTCTGTGGGCATCCGTGATCGTTGTTACTTCTGGAACTGTGACATTTGCAGTCATTTTCATAATTAATTTGCTCTCCCTTAATTTTTGATTGCATTTAGATTAAAATATCTATAATAAGATTATAATAATCTTTAATAAACATCAATTAGAACGTTAGTTATTAAAAAAGTTTTTTTATAAGAGAAATTTTCCTCCGGATTCTCTAGAATCAAGCACTCCATTCTGCTGCTTCTGTGCATACATAAACATTCTCGTGCTTTACGATTAATTTATTCTGACGTTCGATCACAGTTGCCCGATCACTTTTATGACAACGAAGAACGTTGATTACTACAGTATTTGCATAAATCTGTTCCACTACTCCAACAACAATGTTTGTAATCCCGACCGCATGACATTCGTACGTAAACCCAACCTCAACTGTTTCTGATACTCTCATCATAGTCACCCCCACAAGTTTGCG
Organism: Enterococcus sp. GPZ-007; assembly: GCF_059374735.1. Lineage (NCBI taxonomy): Bacteria > Bacillati > Bacillota > Bacilli > Lactobacillales > Enterococcaceae > Enterococcus > Enterococcus sp. GPZ-007. The sequence goes on from NZ_JCAFYN010000016.1 coordinate 37,027, forward strand.
CCTCAATAGTAACATAATCATACTTTTTAGAAAACGCCCATTATTTTTTGTTTTCTTTATAATGAGACACTGAAAAAAATTATCAGAAAATTCAAAACAACTTTATAAATTACATCTGTTCTTTTATTATCGGCTCTAGGGATTTCACAATAAATATGATTACACCGCCTAATCAATATATTTTTTCACAAAAAAATAAATAACGTTTTTTAATATTATGGGAGGAAAAATTTTGAGTGAACATGATATCCTTTTATTACATTCGACTGTAGTTAACCAATTAATTGGAATGACATAAAAAAATTGGTATGAAAAAATGGATCGGCCTATAGAGCTTTTCGCTAAACGTCAGATATAAGCTTCATTTATTGTTTTTGAGACTTTAACTAACATTTTTTAATGGAATCTTTTTTATAGATCAGATAAAAACACAAGAAATTCTTCTCCTTATTCGTACCTTCTTTTGTCACGAAAGTTAATGAGTAGGTTTGAGAATCATACATCTGTAGTTTTATTGAGGATTATCATGATGCAACTCATGCCAAATATTCAGGTCTAAAATTGATTTTGGCCCAATTATTTGATTAGTAGAATGTATATGAGCGGTGCACTGAGGCAACTAGAGATGATTGCTTTTTTCAAAATGAATCCGATTGCCGCTACTCATGAGCTTTTAGATTTTTATCGTCATTTCAATCCTGATTTATCTATCAACAACTTTGCTGAAGCTTATTTCTTTAACTTAGCAGCTTCAATAATGGTCTCGCCTGGCTGGTCTGGATACCGGACGCAAACGTTTGATTATCCATAAGGCAAAACAGCCGGACAAAGCCCGATCAAATTTACCTATCCCGAGAAAGATGCCTTGTCAAATCAAGCGCCTAAAAATTGAGAGAAAAAAGTCTTAATTTAACCTTCAACTATTCTCGGTTTCTTCCTAGGTCAAGAAGCAGATACTCACACTGACGAAAAAACTGTTCGCGTAACATCGCAGCCTTAGCAAAATCTTTCGGCTCATTGTAACAGCCGTCATTTATGTAAAAGAGCAGCTTCAAAAGGTTTTGGCCTTTCGAAGCTGCTCTTTGCTGCAAGTTTTTATTTGATCATTATTCTGTGGAGCCTCGATCATTCGCCAGTACTTTGAAGCGGCTATTCCTGTAGTCATTTTTGAAAAAAGCGATCACCAATTTTCAGTATAACCTAACCGCAACGAACACTAGTGGTTACTTTATCTCTTTAAAAATCGCGCGTCTCCGCAATTTAGGAGAATACTTTTTCAGCTCTAAGCGATCAGGTGTATTGCGTGTATTTTTACTCGTTAAATATATTCTTTCACCAGTCTCAAGACACTCTAAGACAATATTTTTTCTCAAAAGGATGCCTCTTTTCTAAATTTGATTATCGGTCAGCAAGGTATTCTTCAATTTGGCTTTTTTCATCATAGCTTACCTCTCCCAGCTCAAGTCGGTTCAGTAGTTCTTCTTTCAAGGTTAGGGGAATCTCCCAAAAACCATCAATCAGCTGAAAAAGCTCCGCCTCGTAATCCGCAAATATTGGATAAATCTCTAGAAAGGCTTCAAAGGATAAATTTTCCTCTTCGTAATAATCACGGACATAGCCCTTGTCAATGGCTTCTTTAGTGGGTGCCCCATTTTCATGAATAAGACGATTTGCGACCATTGAACGGTAAAACTCACTTTTACTAAGCCCGCTTTCACCCTGTGCATGATAAAAATGAAAGCCCTGCTCCACTAACGGTGGATAGATAATCTCCATTTACATCACTCCTCAGTACGCTCAATTACTTTTCGACCATTATAATACCCTTTTAATGACACGTGGTGGCTGCGATGAAAATCTCCTGTCGTTTCGTCAAATGAGTATTCAGGCTTTGTGATTTTCTTTTGTGCACGACGTAATCGTTTCTTTGCTTTTGATGTTTTTCTTGCAGGAACTGCCATTGCTTCTGCCTCCTTCTTTATAAATGACCGCTTACCAGCTTGCTTTCTTCACTCCAGGAATCAAGCCTTTATGTGCCAATTCACGAAATTTGATTCGTGAAAGACCGAATTTTCTCATATATCCTCGAGGTCGACCATCCAAGCGATCTCGTAATGTTAAGCGATTCGAATTAGAATCTTTGGGAAGTTTTGCCAATCCCTCGTAGTCTTTCGCAGCCTTTAATTGCATCCTGACTTCCGCATAGCGTTCAATCAATCCCTGCTGCTTTTTTGCCTTCGCTATTTTAGATTTTTTCGCCATAACTAGCATTGCTCCTTTTCCTTTCGATTTACGCAAAACAAAACGTAATAATTACGATTTGTTGACAACACAATATCAGCTCTTCTTTCTTTTGTCAACGAATAAATAACATGTATTTTCATTCAAATGAATGATCTTACATATCAAACCCTTGTACATCAACCTTCAAGAACAAATCATTTGTAATTCAAAAACAAAACTTAAAGAAATCCAACGAGCTTTTTAACAAGCAACAAGTAACATCGTAGAATCACACGTAAAACAAAAAAATACCTATGAACATCGTGAAAAAGTCAGTGATGTCCATAGGTATTTTAACTTGGATTAAAATAAGGAACAGGCAGTGCAGCCCTTTGAGCTTTCGTGAAAATCTATTGAATAGTAATCGCTCGTCCATCCTTTTCAGCATTGTATTGTCCCATCGTAATCCATGCTTTCGCGCCATGATCGTACAACATATTTTTTCCGCCGCTGCCAGCACCAGCATTACTTGAATAATACAACGGATCATACACTAAGAATTTCCCATTGTTGTATCCGGCGATGACTTTACAATGGTTCCTATTCTTGTCCGAATTATTTTGATAAGAAGAATAACCATAATAAAGCACTGGTTGTCCATTCAGCACACGATTAATAATTTGGACCGTATTCGAACCTGAAATATCAACGGTATTTCCCCCATAGGTTTTCCCATAGGCCGCCAATGCGTTTGGTTTGATTACCCAACCAAAACCAGCGCCAGTATAGACATTTCCCTTTTGTCCATTGGGATTGCCAGGGTACATCGGTAATCTATCTTGCATCGTGCGTAAATTCGGTCTGATGTTCTTTGAGCCTAAAATCATCGCGAGAGACGCGGAGGCGCATCCCCAAGGTGCTTTTACCGGGGTATATTGACTTACATAGGGAACGCTCTTAATGACATTCGTTGATTTTACAGTGACTGAGCCGCCAGTAACAGACCACGAAACGCCTTCATATCGCCAACCAATTTTTACAAGTGAGTTCTTTTCAGATTCCAACAAAGTATAATGATGGCTTCCTGCATCACGAGCATTGGGATTGAATAAACGATAGACTTTTTTTCCACCGTTCGGAACTTTCCAGGCAACCCCTTCATATCGCCATCCAGCACGTTTGATTTTATTGATTTCATTGTAATCTTTTGTATAGAAGTGTTCACCGGAATTTGGATTGTAGGCACGGTATAAGTTGCTTCCGCTGCCATCAATTTGCATGCTGATGCCTTCATAGACCCACCCGATAGACATCAGGTGATCTTTTTCCCCACCATTCAAGGTATGCAGATGCTCACCAGAATTTGGATTATAGACACGATAAATCGGCTTTAAACTACTCGCTGCAAAAACTTCAACTGGCAGCGATGCGCTTTGAGCTTCTGCAGCCGCGACTTCTGCAGTTTCAGGATCTGGAGCCATAACCTCTTGTTCTGGTGTTGCTCTTTTCGCTCGCGTCAGGTCTGTCTCGTTTGCATTTGCCTTTTGCTCTGATGGGGTTTCATCCGAAGCCGTAGTGCTTTTAGCGGTCATGGTACTTTCGGTAGTCGCCTCCGCTATCGGCGCAGCGACCTCACTCACACTTGAACTCGTCGCTACCGTCGCTGTGTCTTGCTCCTGCGCTTGCGTAATACTTCCCGTCCCAATCGACAGAGCTAACATAACTAACGTAATGAGTGACCAACGTTTGTTCTTCATTTTTCTCCTCCTATTTCATTTAATAACTATTCTTATTAAAACATGAATTATTCATTATGGAAACCTTTTTATAAAAAAAGTGATTTTCTCATCCTTTAAGGTTATAAATACAGCAATCAGCCAAATAAAATGCTTTTAAAACGACATTTTACTATTAAATTTCTTGATGGTCTTTTTAGCACAACTCAAAACTTTAAGTCTAAAGACGTGAGAAAAGCTATTAGCTTTATCTGCTAATAGCTTCACCTTTTTTATTACGTCGAATCTCGAATTGCTCGTTTCTTCGAGCCAATCTTGTTTGGGCTTTTTGGAGGCTCTACGGATTCTCTTTGGGTTCATTTTCCAAATAGAACTGATAGACAGCACCTAGCATGTTGGCTTTATCTAAAAACTGGCAGGCTTTTACTGTTGGAGTCAGTCCATCTGCTTCCTTTTCGTTAATCAGTGCTTTTAATCGTCTGTTGATCTCTAGGATAACCTGTTCATTTTGGGAGATCGCGCCGCCAATCAAAATCACCTCTGGATCAAAGGTCACGGATAGGTTAAAGGCGCCGATCGTGAGGGCATGAAGCAAACGATCGATATAGATTTTGGCTAACGCATCTCCATTGTCGGCTAGCGTGAAGACCTCGCGACCAGTATAGCGGTGACCGTCATTTTTTTCTTTGGAAAAGTGTCTGGCCATCGTTACTGGCGAACCGGCTTCACTCAATGTTTGATTGGTTTGGCTATCGATAATCATATAGCCGAATTCACCACCAAACAGGTGGGCGCCTGTCTTCAATTGCTTGTCTATGACGACAGCGCCTCCGATGCCTGAACCAATAATGAGGTAGGCGGAATTCTTGACCGCTTGGGCATTTCCCCGCCAAACTTCGGCCAACGCCGCGCAGTTCGCATCGTTTTGAATCGAGACCGGAAGCTTGACCAAGTTGGATAGCTCTTCCCGGATTGGGAATCGATGAATATAATCGATCGCGCTTAGCCCGTAGATGATGCCACTTTCAGTGTCTACTGCTCCCGGTGAGGAGATCGCGACTCCATCGATTTTTTCGTCAAACTGTTTTGTTAACGCCAAAATGATTTCTTTCATTCCCTGCCAAGTTTTCGGCGTTTCGATTGAATCCGTTTCGCTTAACTCGTTATCCTTCCAGATACCGTATTTGATCGATGTTCCTCCAATATCAAGTACCAGCAATCGTTTCATGTTTTTTCTCCTCATCTTCTGCTAGACGATATTCTTTTTGCAAAAAGTCCTTGAACCAGTAATAGCTTTTTTTAGGAACCCGCTTCATGTCTCGCAGCTCATGATTTCCCCTATTCACATAGACCATGCCGTACCTTTTCTCCATGTCGCCCTTAGAGCTTGGCAGATCGATCAAGCCCCAACCAAGATAGCCTAACACTTCACAGCCATCGATACTCATAGCATCCTTCATCGCCTGAATGTGCTGTTCATGGTAAAAAATGCGATAATCATCCTGAATTTGAGTTTCTCCGTCCCAATCTTCCTTCGTTCCTATGCCGTTTTCGACAGGAAAAATCGGTAGACGGTATTTTTGGTACATCTTGTTGATGATATCCCTAAAGCCAAGAGGATCAATCCCGAGATGCCATTGATTGTCTGAAACGAAGGGATTTTCAACTTCACCATAGGTCAAATAATAATTTGGCGCGACATCGGCAGGAATGTTTTTGTGACTAATAGACCCTGTGCAATAGTAGCTGAATGCCAAATAATCACTGGTTAGTTTTTCGATCTCCGCTAGCTCTTCCTCGGATATCTCTAGCTTTAGATGCTGCTGTTCATACGTGCGAACCTGCTTGGAATACCCGCGACCGCAAAAGGCATCTAAGAGATTTTGATTGATAAATTCATCCCATTCTCTTGCGACCTGTACATCTTTGGGATCATTTGTCGCAGGGTACATATTCGAATAAGCCAGCATCCCGCCGATTTTGCCATCGGTGGTTTCATGGACATAGTTGGCGATTCTTGCATGTGCCACCATGATATTATGGGCGATTTGATGAATATTCTCTGCCGTATCTGCTGTATTCAACGTGCCGCCATACAATAATGCTAAAGGCGTCGAGTATAAGTTTTGTTCATTAAAGGTGACCCAGTACTTCACTTTGTTTTTGTAGCGATCGACCATCTTTTTCCCATAGTCCACAAAGGCATCCACGACATGCTTGCTCATGAAGCCCTCGTACTTCTGTGCGAGCTGAAGCGGCATGTCGAAATGGTAGAGACAAAGCATCGGCTCAATGTTTCTAGCCAGCATCGCGTCAATGTAGCGGTCATAAAACAATAGCCCCTCTTCATTGAATGCCCCGTCCCCTAACGGATTGACCCGCGACCATGAGGTTTGGAAACGGTAAAAGTTCATCCCCATGTCTTGCATCAAATCGAGATCTTCTTCGTATCTATTGTAGCGATCGATCCCATGTTTCCAATCTGATGTGTGTTCGGTCGCCTCACGGACATCATAGACGGATGGGCCTTTGCCACCTTCGTTCCATGCACCTTCCGTCTGCATACTTGAGGAGGAATCTCCCCAAAAAAATGTTTTCTTTCCCATTATCTCATTCCAATCATCGTTCTTCTTTATCAATCGTCTACCCTAATTTCTCCGCATTCTATGAAACTGCTGCTTCTGCACTTGCCCGAGCCACTCGTTCGCTGATCTTTAGGAATGGCAGATAGAAGAATACCAGCGCCACGATGATGATTGCCTGAACAATGATTGCTCGCCAGTCACCTGCCGTGGCTAAAAAGCCGCTTAAAAATGGAGCATTACTGATAAAGTTAAATAACGAAAAATGAAAACCCACAAAAGTGGGGATTAACTGCCAAATATTGGTCGCCAATCTCCACTTTCCATAGTTCTTTCATCGCTTTTTTGGGATTCGATTTTTTGAATTTCAGAAAACTGGACTTTTTCAGTGTCCCCAAAAATGGTGGGGTTGTCCAAGGAATCGTCACGACGCATGGATTCACTAGACCCGCCGCTGTCGCTAAGTACCCAATGACTGTTCCGACAATCGGAGATAAAACGAATGGAATGATCATTGGTAAATTGAAGACGATCGGTAATCCGAATATCACAGGTTCATTGATATTAAAAATATTTGGACCCAAAGCCAGCTTAGACAAATCTCTGTATGCACGATAGCGACTGAAAATTAGAATCGCTAGAACTAGTGCGATCGTAGAACCGGTCCCACCCATCAACGCGCCGTATACTTGGTGAAACGCGGAGTTGATAATATGAGGTGCATGTTTGCCAGCGGCTGCCGCATCCATGTTCTCATTCATATTCACCATCAATAGCGGATCTAGGATCGGTCCAGTGATCACCGATTGATGAATACCAAATGAAAAGAGCAAATTTCCAAGACAAACTAAGATCAAGTAACCAAACAGTGATGTTCCTACTCCACGTAATGGTTCTTGGATGAAGCGCTCAATGATCGCCATAAAGTCATTTCCAGTTAATTGAATCAAGAATGAAGCAAAGGCAAATAGTGAAACCACAATAATCAAAGGAATCATCGTATTGAAGGATTTGCCAACTGCTGGCGGTACGCTGTCGCCTAAATTGATCTTCAATCTTTTCGAGCGCGTGAGACGAATATACATTTCCGTCGCTAACAGTCCAGTGATGATGGCAGCGAAGACGCCTTTTGATCCGATATTGCCATAACTGATGACCCCATTGATTTTCACGGCAGTCTCAGCATCGATCGGGGTTGTCTCGATCATCATCGGCAGCAGGGTCAAAAATGCTGGAACAACAGCGATCACTACCCCAATTGGATTATCGTACTCTCTATTCTTTGCGAGAAAATAGCCAATCGCGATCACAAGGATGACGCCTGTGATGTTCAGTGTCGAGTTGGTAATAATGTTTCCCCAATTTTGCCATGTCGACATCGTTCCTTCGCTAATAATATCCTTGAACCAGCCCGAAGGATCTAGTACGACCGAGTTAATTAGAATAGCAATACCGGCTAAAATGAATAAAGGCATGATCGTAGCAAACGAATCCCGTAATGTCCTCAAGTAAATCTGATCGCCAATTTTTTGAGCGGTTAAAACAAACTTTCCCATTAAAGCTTCCCTTTTTTGCTTTTTATTCTCATCCATTAGTTGAACCTCCAAAATTATTTACAGCTGCGCGCTAACTTTAGATACATAATACCACCTGTAAACGTTTTTGTAAACACTTAAATAAAATAAGTATACACTAATTGTTGTTTTGCAAAAAAAAGACTCCACTTAATGTTTACAAGTGAAGTCTTTTTACTTTCCTTATTTAATTAATATCCGCCACGATCTTTCCTGATGTATAGGGGTATCTTGTTTTAGATAGGTCAAAGGGCGTGCCGTCATCAAAGAAAACGACCTGATTGGTCTCCAGAATCGGCTCTCCTACTTCAATGCCGAACTCTTCACTATCTAGTTCATTGGCCTTAGAAGCAATGATCACACGTTGGGCAGCACTGATGACATAGCCTAACTCATCTCGAATATAATTATAGATCGAACCCTTCAAGATTTCTTCATCCAAATCCCTTATGTACTTCAACGGCATCACGGAGGTTTCGATACTTCGTGCATCCTCAGCGACATACCTTACGCGCTTGATATCATATACCGGATCTGTAGATTTAATCTTCAGCTCCTCTGACTCATACGTCGTTGGAAAGCGCACATCAAAGCGAATGATTTTGCTGGTAACATCTACTCCTTCTTGTACGGATGTCCCGAATACGCTATTGATCTGCGTGACATTTTTATTGTTCTTTTTGATATTGCTTCTAACATATGTCCCAGACCCCCGCCGTGTGTAGAGTAAGCCTTCATCAATCAGCATCTGAATGGCTTTTCTGATAGTTACGCGACTCGTATCATAGGTCTTGGCTAAAGTCTCTTGATCTGGTAATAATTCGCCTTCCTTATAATCACCTTCAACAATTTTTTGCTTTAAGGCGATTGCGATTTCTTTGTATTTAGGCATGCTTACCGTCCTCCAAAATTTGTATATACTTATATAATAATAGATCGGATTAGATTTGTAAACTACCTATACAACTATGAAAAACTGAAGATCCCACCAAAAACAATCCTACTATTTCTTTGGATCAATCTGTTGAAGTAACTCTTTTCCAATCTCCACTCCATTTTGTTTCGATACCTCAGCGAACCAATGCCCAGATTTCTTGATGGTTCTTGTTTGGGTATGGATATCATTTGAGATAAAGCCATAGCGGTTTCGATAAGCATTCCCCCAAGACCAGCAATCAATCGGGGTCCATAGATGGTAGCCAAAGCAATTAGCACCTTCATCGATCGCCCTATGCAGCCAATACAAGTGTTCCTGAATGAATTGGATGCGATAATTGTCCTCGATCATGCCTGATGCATTCAAATATCTTTCTTCTCTCGAGACACCCATCCCATTTTCCGAAACAAACCACTCAATGTTCCCATAATTATTTTTGACATCCATCGCGATATCATAAATAGCTTTCGGATAGATTTCCCAGCCCTTATCGACATTCATTCTTCTGCCAGGCATCTCGTACTCATCATAATAATTATCAGGCATCCAGTCGATCGTCAGACTTTTCGGAGAAACTTCCGGTGCCTTCACTCGATGGGGATGATAATAGTTCAATCCTAAATAATCTACTAGATTTTCTTGGATGATCGCGTACTCTTCTGCCGAAGCATCAAACATGACACCGTCTTCTCTAAAAATGTTCATTAATTTCTCCGGAAAGTATCCCTTTGTCGAAGCCATCATAAAGAATTGGTTCAACCACATGTCCGCATACTCTGAAGCCGCCAAGTCCTCAGCCGAATTCGAAGCCGGATATGGCGGCGTCAAATTCAAAATGATCCCAATTTTCCCCTTAGGATTCCGCTTGGTTTGTCTAAACTTCCGGACCACTTTTGCGGATGCAAGCTGCAGATTATAGGCAACCTGAACAGCCTTGGGACCATCTACTAAATTTGGGTAATGAAACTGATGGAGGTATTCACCTTCAACGATGACCATCGGCTCATTAAAGGTGAACCAATCCACGACACGATCTGAAAATAATTCAAAGCACTTTTCAGCGAATTTCACGAATAACTCGCCAACGTGCTTGGATTCCCAGCCGCCATATTGCTGATAGAGTTCGATCGGCAGGTCAAAATGATGCAAATTCATCACAGGCCGAATCCCATTTTTAATAAACTCATCAATCACACGATTATAAAATGCTGCAGCTTCAGCATTCACAGTCCCGGCTTCAAAATCATCGATTAGACGCGTCCACTGGATCGAGGTTCTGACAGAATTTAACCCAATCTCCTTCATCAAGCGGATATCCTCTTGGTAATTGTTGTAAAAATTCGATGCCGTATCTGGCCCTACTTGATGATGGAATTTTTCCGGTTCAATATCATACCAATAATCAAAAACATTCGCATGTGCCTTTTTAAAACGCCCTTCACTTTGAGGCCCAGATGTCGCGGCTCCCCACCAAAAATTTTCTGGAAAATCTAATTTCATACTACACACCTTTTCTTTCTTTTTTGAAGTCCCTCGTTAACAATTACGCATAAACTTATTGACTAAGAAACAATCATTAGTATACAATTTTGTTTTAGTATACACATATTTAATAAAAATGTATACTAATTTTCTGAATAATTTTTGGTTGCCTTGTATTTGGTGAGAAGGATTTATATAAACGATGCGCTGGACCAACAGAAGTTCGATCGTTTTTCTCATAAAAAATCCGATTGTTACTTCCAAAGAACTTTTGGATTTTATTGTCAGTTCAATCTTTATTTACCTTTGAACATCTTGTGATGCGAATCTATGTACTAAAACAATAAAAGATGATTTATCGTCCTTAATGATTTAGCTGAAATAATGGCTACTTTCACCAAGTGTGCGGAGCAAGAAATAGCTTATCGCGGGTTGTACGATATTAATTGTGATGATTTTCTATATATCGCTTGTATCATTAGCGAGCGAGGTAGTAGTCAGCGCCCCCCAGCCTCTATCAGGAACTTACCGGTTCTCCCCCTTTTAAAAAAATGGCAAAAATCAAAAAATTTAGTCCAGAAGCCTATTATTATTTTGTGACAACACAAGAGCTTAACTTGTGATACTGGAAAAATAGGTAGACTCAAAAATCCCCCAGCAAAACTCATCCTGCTGGGAGAAAATGTCTTTTCTAATTTGATCAGTTATTTCCGTTTCTCACTATTCCTTGAAGATCCTTCTTATTTGCTGGAAAGAATCTCCCAAAAGGACCGTCATATTCATTCCCCTCTAGGTCCTCAATCCAGCCGCACTGCGAGCATTCCATAAGGATTACTTCAGAATGATCCTCGCAAACATTTTTAATATATCGAAGTTCCATATCTGGGGTAATCGGACAATCTTTGCCAGAGTATATCGTTATCATATCCCATAAGGTACTACTAATTGACATTGCGATGGTGCTCACACTTCCAAAATCATCAAATATCATCCTCCTCTTTTTCTCCATTTCTAGAGAAATATCAGGATTTGAAACAATGTATTCTTTAGGATCTATAGCCATCAACTCTAGTAGTCCCCAGTCATTCTTAATTTCTTCAGTAAAATATTTTGGGCGCTCTTTAATAAAGTTCACTAAGGATAAATAATAGCTATAAAAATCTTTTAGATTATCAGGATCATCATAGATTGCTTGGAACTCCTTCGACAACCTTATGAGGTATTTCTTTTTACTCATTTTTTTAACATCCTTTTATTTTGCTAGCGTTAGTTTTAGTTGACTATTTAATATTCTTATTGGAAATCTCGGTAACAATATCCTTTTTACGTGCTACTTTTTCCATTACGCGACTCAATCAACACAAATCCGAGATAATTCGCCTTCTTTTGAATTTCTTTTCTCAATTGCTCGCCATAGACAAAGATATGCTGGCGCCATGGGTCAGTCAGATATCCCCAAGAAAAATCCTTAGAAAAGAATAGATAGTAATCTCCGTCAGGATAAAAATCAGGAAAGTAAGCATAATATCCATTTTCAGAATCCTTTTCATAAGGAATGAATGTAGGGTTTTCTTTACGTGTCTTTACTTTCGGATAATAGTCATAGCAGGTATGCTGCCAATCAAGAACATACATAGATTCCTGATCCTTTAAGCAATTACAAAATACCTTCTGGATCGTCTCATGCCAGTTAGGATCGGCATCAGCAATAAGTCCTACAGCTTGACAATTGTAAAGATCGTAAGGCTCCTTTAACACATAGCGAGCCTCTTTTGCATAATAATCAGGTTCGAAGGAAAAGCGTTGATAAACGATTTCCCAAAGTTTCCTTGTCAGTTGTTCTGAAAGGATTTCCCATTCCTGTTGATGTTCCATGTTATACCTCTTTTATGATTTTTTAGCAATAATATGTGAATGACATCTTCTACTATAAAATTACAACGCAAAAGCAGCAAACGTCATCATTTCATATTTTCCCTCAAATAGAAATTACCACTAACCTTAGAATAACCCGTGTGTCATACCTGAAAACTAAAAATACCAAAATGCATAGCTTATACTAATGGACTAACTATACCATCTAAAAGGGTTTGCTAACTGTGAGTTTTAACTATCATTTCCAGAATATACGTTGGCTACTCTTTAACTCCAACCGTAAATGGTCGTACAGAAAGCGATTGCATTCTTTCTATCCATCAGACTTTTTTCTGAACAACAATAATGTTCCACACGATGCCATACTTATCCTTGACCGCGGCGTGCAGCGGACTATAGAAAGCTTCGGTCGGCGGCAGCAGGACTTCGCCGCCTTCTTTCAGTTCATTGAACATTTTGGAGCCTTCTGCTACATTTCTTGGATTGATGGTCAGGTGCATATTATTGCCAGTTATCACGGGCTTTGCGACTTCATCCGCAAAGGTCATGGGTGTGCCAAACAGCTCCATTTCGCCATGCAGCACATAGTTGCTGACATCTTCCTCCACACCGATCGGAACATAATCATTGTATCTCAGGATGGTTTTCTTCTCACCAAAAAAACGGTTTCATAAAACTGCATAGCCTCTTCACATTGACGGTCAAATACAATATATGGTGTCACCATGACAGATTCCTCCTCAAAAAATAGTCTTTTTTTCAGTATACCATCCATAGTCTCCTCAGCTATCAAAAAATCGGGAATCTTACCCTTACACAAAAAAATGGGCGCAACCCTGAAAGAAGTCGGCTTAACTAGCCAGCTGCACAAAAAATCGGAGCAGATGGTTCTGCTCCGAAAAAGGTTTGCTTTTGAGGATCGCTTTCTTTCTGTGATCCGCTTTATGTTAAAAGAATACCTGTCACTAGGCTTTATTTTCCTGTTGCAGTGCCTTTAGACCCGCCATATTCAGAAGGTTCCACGGCGTGTCGAACTCTGGTTGGAAGAAGAAGTCCGCATAAGCTAGCTGCTCGATGGTGAACTTCGTTTGGATCGCGATAGAGATTGCATTGATATTCGCAGTCAGATCTTTTTTCGACATGATTTGCGCGCCTAGGATCGCCAGTGTTTCTGGATCATAGACCAGCTTGAAGAGCATCCGCTCTTTCATATCCGCTGGAATAAAGTCCATCAAGGTGTCTTGATCTAATAAGACAGATTTCGTCTCGATCTTTAGACGGTCTGCCATCTGATCGTTCAAACCAGTCGAAGCAAACTTATAGTCAAATACCCGTAATGCTGATGAGCCCTGCACTCCTGGGAATGGATGGTTGGCTTCAGTTAGGTTTTTCACAGCGTAGCGTCCTTGACGACGGGCGTTGGTTGCCAGCGCGATATTGACCGCTGTCTGACCTGGATTGTATTGGATCAAGGTAGCATCACCGACTGCGAAAATATCCTCGGCACTTGTCCGCATATATTCATCCGTCTTGATCATGCCGTTTGGATGCATCTCAACCGCGTCCTTCAGCCATGCTGTATTGGGTCTGACACCGGCAGACATCACGACTAGTTCAGCAGGGTACTCCCCTTTATCGGTTATGACCTTGCTGACTTTGCCATTTTCACCGACAAATTCAACGACTTTTTCTTCCATCGCTAGATTCATGCCGTTGTCCGTCATTTCTTTTTCCAAGATTTCAGTGAATTCCTCATCAAGATAGACACCTAATGGACGCGTGATGATATCCACCAGTGTGACCTTTTTGCCTGCTTTAGCGAAAGCTTCCGCCGCTTCGATCCCGATATAGCCGCCGCCAATAACGACCACGTTCTCAATATCTGGATCAACGGAATGCAGCTTCAGATCAATCGTGTCTTGACGACCGCGCATTGTTTCGATATTTTTCAGATCATGACCAGGAACTGGCAGAATAAATGGATTTGCCCCTGGGCTAAGAATTAATTTGTCATAGCTTTCCTTGCGAGTTTCCCCGCTGACATGATCGAGCACTTCAACTTCGTGTTTCTCAGGTATTACTTTGGTAATTTCAGTATTGGTAAAAACGCGAACCCCGCGTTGTTCCATCTCTTCGGCTGTCATGTAACGAATGGAATTGACATCCTTTACGACTCCTTCGAGATATAGTTGCGTGCCTCAACCCATGAATGAGATAAAGTCGCCTTTTTCGTACCACTGCACTTCCGCTTTGGGATGAGTCAATAGTAACTCTTCGACTGCTTCATAGCCGCCGTGTGAAGATCCTAATACAATAACCTTCATCAAAAATCCCTCCTACTAATTATTTAATACCCTTTTATTGTAACGTACCCTATATGGAGAAAGACATTTATTAGCTCAGGAAGGGAAAGCGGTAAACAAAAACACCTGCGAGATCAATCATCGCAGGTGCTTCAGCTTTCTGGTATCAACGTATTACTTTTCTTTACGCCATCGCTGGATCGTTTCCGTCAATAATTTCTTCAAAATAGGAGCCAACAGAATGTAGAAAACCACATTTCCTGCGGCGTGCATCGTATCCACGGGAATTCCGGCTAAATAATAGGGTAGAAAAGCCGATATTCCAAGAAATGGCGCTTGGATAGCCGAAATAAGAAAACCAAACAGCAGGCCAGTGATACCGGCATAGATCGCCTGTATCAGAATACTCTGTTTGAATTTTGGTACCTTTCTGAGCAAGCCCGTCAGCAGCATAATTAGAAAATACGTCGCGACTTGAGCGATCGTCCAGACACCCATCCCCATATAAAAGTTTGTTATGAGGATCGACAGCAGGCTGACCAGCAGCCCTTGATAGGTCCCCCAATAAATCGTGATAATCAATAGGATCGCCGTAACTGGCTGCACATTCACAATAAATTGAAAGAACGTACGACTAACCACACACAAGGCGACAAACATCGCCAATAAACTTAATTCCTTTACTCCTAGCGAAAATGTCGAATAAACAGTTCGTTTAGAATTGTTCAAGCTTGAACACCACACGATCATCCTTCTTCAAGGTAACATCCTTTGCTCCAGTATTCACTTGTTCGTCATTGATGGTAAATACCCAATACTTGTTGGCCTTGGCATCCTGAGCATGACCGTCGATCGATGTGATCATACCATCATCGTCTTCAATCTGATAATTCTTCTTTAGCACATCAAATAAATTCTGATCTTTCTTAAAAGTTACCTCTTTTTTCGATAGTTCCTTGTCTCCATCTAATAATGTAATACTTGCTTTTTGTTCGTTCTTCTCACTACTTGATACCTGTTCCTTCGCTGAGCTGCTGTCTGCAGAGTCCGCCTCTTTAGATGTGCAACCACCAAAAACCATTAAACTTACCATTAGTGCAAAAACTAGATTTCTTTTCTTCATCGTCCTATCCCCTTAAATTAAAAAATTAAAATAGCACCCAAAAACAATGGGTGCCAAAAAAAGCAGAAACAAACGCCCCGATATTGCTTGTTCGAATCAACCAACACTAGTATCTGACTTTGCCTGACGCATCACAGTAGAAAGGGACTGCAAAGGATTCTCACCTTTTTCCTAGTTGCTGATTGAAGAATATTTACTTGTCGGTAACAATACTTATTTCATCCAAAAAAAAATCCCCATCGAATAAAACAGTCTTTCCATCTATATCCAAAATAACAGATTTATCCTCTTAAAGAAACACTATCCGACCAATCTTTCAGTCGATTACGGTATAAAACAAATAAGTAATAGGAAATAGGAGAAAATTGCTTTTTTGGGTGAATATCTATTATTGAAAGAGATTCTGACAGACCTTAACTAAAATAGGAAGCCACTCGCGGTAAATAGAAGCCCGTACGTTTTCATTCTAATCATTTTTTATTCTTGTGTTTACTATCAGTATACCATGAGTAACTATCTCACAAATTATATCTAGAAGTGGGAAGTTAAATAACTACTGAACAAGCCAATCCTTTGATAATGATAACGTTTGCGATTATGATGACTGTTGAATCAAGAAAGTGGGAATAGCTATGACAAAAAGAATCTCCTTAGAAAAATCAGCTTTAGAATTTAGTATTGCGAACGAAGAAGAACCTTTTATTTATCAGTTACCCGTTGACGAGGCACGCGCACTATTAGAGCAAGTCCAAGATTCACCCGTAGAAAAATTGGCCGCTGATATTCAGGACGAGACTTGGGAGCTGGGGGAATACGGCAGGATCAATGTACGAACAGTCAAACCAACGGATGCGACTGAGAAGCTTCCGGTCATTTTATACATCCATGGCGCCGGCTGGGTATTAGGCAGTGCCCATACTCATGACAAATTAGTACGTGAATTAGCCGTGCGAACCAACTCGATCGTCTTCGTTCCTGAATATGATCGCTCACCTGAAGCAAAATATCCTGTAGCGATCGAACAGAGCTACGCGACACTTTTGAAATTAGTAGAAAACGCTGACGGAGAGTACGATACCGACCGGATCACAGTTGCCGGTGATAGCGTTGGAGGGAATATGGCGACAGTCCTCACCATGCTGGCTAAAGATCGAAAAGGACCAAAAATTAACCAACAATTACTTTATTATCCAGTAACGAATCACGCCTTTGACACCGATTCGTATAATCAATTTGCGACGGATTATTTCTTAGCTAAAGAAGGTATGAAATGGTTCTGGAATAATTATTTGGCGGAGGGGCAAGACTCAACCATAAAAACCATCTCCCCTCTGCAAGCAACCAAAGAAGATCTGACCGGCCTTCCAGCCGCTATGATCCTTAATGGCGAAGCCGATGTATTGAGAGACGAAGGCGAAGAATACGCCCGCCACCTGCGAGATGCCGGTGTGGATGTCACGCAAATGCGGTTCCAAGGGATGATCCATGATTTCGTCATGGTTAATTCTATGGATAAGAGCAACGCGGCCAGAGCAGCGATGGATGTTTCCACCGATTGGTTGAATAAACGAAACAAGTAACAAAATGAAAAAAGATCGCGCAAAAATGATTTTTTGCGCGATCTTTTTTATTACTTTCTAGACTATTACTCGTAAAAAGAGCCCTACTCCCTCGCTCTAACCAATCGGCCAAAACCAAACAGCTCTCATTTTTTCCAAAAAATCTACAAATAAAGTGTAAGCATCGATTCGTGGAATGACGGAGTCGATACTACAATTTGGACACAAAGCTGTAGTATCCGGTTCCCCATCAATCCATGCTTCAATGCTCTCATATTCGAAGATCAAACCAAACTAAGCTTCTCCAGCATATGCGCGATACCATCTTCGCTAGAGGTGAAGGTGATCTCATCAGCGACCGCCTTTAGATTATCATGAGCATTTGCCATCGCAATGCCTGTTTCAACCGCCTCAAACATTGGGATATCATTCTCACCATCGCCGAATGCCAGACAGTCCAGTTTCTCACGCCCAATGTGCTCTAACAGTGTTTCGATCGCAGTCTTTTTATTGATATTCTTCAGTCCAATCTCGCCACTATCCGGGCCAAAGGCGGGAACCGTGCTGCGCAGCATGTGGAAGTCACCGTCATATCTGGAGTGAATCACTTCATACGACACAGATTGATTGATGAAGGACACCTTATTGACATCCTCAGAGTCAATGCGAGCTGGATCTTCAATCAGAAGCTCTAAAAACCAACTAATGCCCTTTATTTTTTCTTGACCCTCGATTGAATTTTCAGGTAAGCCATTCAAGGCTAGTTGAATCAAGCGGCTTCGCAGATTAGCACTTGCGAATATGCCTTGGTTAGACTCAAGATAGTATTCCACACCATTGTCTTCTAAAAAAACGATGAGCTTCTTCAATTCCTCAGAGTCAAAAACCTGATGAAGAATCACTTCTCCTTCAACTTCGCAATAGCCCCCGCCTGCTCCTATCATCCCGCTAATTGGTAAGCTTAATACCTCTTCAGGTACCTCCGCCTTCGAACGCCCAGTACATAAAAAGAATTGATGCCCCTTCTGGTGCGCCTGCTTGATTGCCTTCTTAGCACTTTCTGGAACCGTCCCGCTATCGTCACACAATGTTCCATCAATATCTAAAAATACGATTTTCCCCATTCCACTTCTCCATTCTAAAAAACCTACTTAGAATTTAGCCCTAAACAGGTTTTCATTCCAATACTCTCTTTCTGTTCGGAAATTCACAAAATGCCTGATAGTTACACATTATAAATGGAAAAAGCTGTTAATACCAGCTTTTGTCGTACTTTTTTTATAACCACATTCACCTTTGAAACAGACATCGCCATAATTTCTCCAAGAGCATAGCACGCGACATCGAAATTCCAAAAAAGTCTTTCCGATTGGCTACTTAGAATCGTCACAATACCTAAAACAAACCGAATAACCTGAAAAATCTCCTTCATTTAGCATTCTCTCACTTTCAATTAGTGTTTTTTCTATCTCTGGCGCTTTCTTTTTGTCGTATGTTCTCAAGGAAATTGGGGCACTATTTATTAAGAAAAGATTAAGTAAAACAAGAATTTAAAAAGCATTTTAGAAAGCGTTATCTTCCTAGATTGCTGTTAAATCAATATTTATCTCTAATGCATAAAATACAAAATGTGGCAAAGCGGGCAAAATTGTTTTAGCCTATGAAAATTGCATACTCATTTCATTTTAATGTAAGTAAAATCCCGGTACTAAGCGATTCCTAGAAAAATCGCGATGAAAACCGTGCAATTTTGCCCCCTAAATGTAATTTTGGCCGTTTTGACCGAGTTTGCGTTGTAGCTTATCGTTTAGTCACCGGCCGGAACAAAAAATCAAACAGGAGGAATTCAAATGATTCAACACATCGGAAACAAACTACAAGTAGAAATCGACGCAGGCGGAGAGAAAGTGAAGAAAATCAGCTTCCAAAATGTGATCGAAAATCCAAGTGAAGAAAAAGTTTTGGAGTTAGGTGAGATCATGAAACAACTATCTGTCGAAGGCAGCGAGCTATACGGCGTGGTGTTAACCAGCCAAGCACGCTACACCAAATAAGGAGGAATTTAAATGCTAAAAATCGTCGCAACATTCAAAAATAGTTTTGGCAAAAATCAAATCTGGAGCTTCAACGACCCAGACACTACCAAAACAGACACTGAGATCAAAGGTCTGCTGGAACGTATGACAGGCGTGAAGCTTTGTCAGAAAGACGGTGCGGAACTCTTCCACACGGTGGAAAGCGCCAAGTACGTCGAAACGATTGAACGAATTATTTTCTAAATCAACGCCTGAGGAATGGCGGTAACGCGGCCGCCCTCCTCTACTAAAAAAAGAGAGGATGAGAACTTATGATGATTGTACAACCCCTGTCGTTCCGACAGCTATTTAACTTAAAACCAAAAACCTTAGAAACACGAATCACCGACTTTTATCAAGCAACTCAAAACAGCAGTATCACGATCCAATACATTTTAGCCACAAAGGTACGCAATCAGCTGGGAGCGACGGAGTTTGATCATTTTCTAAAGGATCTCGTCCGTGAACTGTTTATGAACACGAAAGCAACTCGCTCCATGAAACGCTTCTTCCACTATTTTGAGGATTACTTTATGGCACCCGAGTGGCAGACCTTGAGTTCGAAAATTGTACCACAAAGAGTCTCACCACGAAGAAACTTCGGCGAGAAAGTCGTGTCAAAAGTCCGTTCCTTCTTTTCATTTGCCCGTCCCGAAGAAACCAACGAACCTTGAAAGAATAAACTTTAACAAATAACCTACGCAGAAAAAAGAGAAAGGAAAAAGAGCAATGGCTCCACAGGATCAGAAAGAAAAATAAAGAAGGACCCACTGAAATTCCGCGGGAATAGCCTTTTCGCGATTACACTCGATCATTGACAATTTCATCCTGCGTAGGGGAATCCAGATGCTAACTACTGAAAATGCCCTGCAATACGGCCTGAATTTACGGGGCAAGGTCTGTCACTCCATGTCCAATCGACTAGGGGTTCGTTCGATGGATTGTTCTAGTTTTATTTTTCGAGTGTTGATTGAGGCGGGGTTTCTAACCAAAAATTCCTATATCTGAAATAGGGAAACACTCTTCAAATTGAATGGCACATTATTAGAAGAAATCAGCCGCTCCGAGGTATGGCGAGGAAATCTGTGGATTGCCGGACATGAGAGCGTTTCTCTGGGATCAGCTGTGCCATCTCAGAGTGCGTAAAGGTTATGCAGGCCAGATGAAATAAAGGACGATTGTAAATTTTGAAGAAGCGAAGAACGCTCCCTGCGAACAAGGCTGCAGGGAGCGTTCTTTGCAATAGCGGTCATCATTTCACCAATCGATGAAAGTTTCAAAGTCTAATTCCTTTAAACGTCACTTCTAATATTTGACCAGCATTTTAAACAATCAGTTCGGCTGTTTCAATCGATCGACCGCTGTCACTACTAAATACTTTCATTTGGCTGATTCCCATTTTTTTCAAAATAAAAGGGTGAGACTGGATACCCTATTTCATTGAATAAAGTAACTTCCGAAGCATTGTTCCAAGCATAATAAATATTGGTCAACTGGGATTTAGAGCAAATGATTAAGCGATTTCCATCGATCGTAATACTGTTGATTTCTTGATCTCCTTGAATAGCATGCAGATCAGTCGATCGAATGACTTGTGTTTCTCTTATCTCTATAATAACTTCATTTTTAGTCCACGAACGCAAGCTTGCAGTGGGACAATTTTTGTAATGAAAACCTTCAATAATCTCTCCAATTCGTTGACCTAATACAGATTTTTCAGTTGGGTGGATATCATCAATGTCGCCACAATCCAAACTGGTAATCAGATATCCTTGATCAATTTCTTGTGCAACCTGCTGCTGAGTTTGCCGAACAGTTGGCCAATCATGACCCGGACGGTCTTCGCAGACTGGTAATTGGACGATATAAAAAGGAAGCTCTTCTTTTAAATCTTTCCGCCACTGCTTGATCAGCAAATGCAGCAGTTCATAGTAGAGATGACTGTTTTCCGTATCTTCCTCCCCCTGATACCAAATAACTGATGAGAAGGTATAAGGAACGATGTTCTTGAACATCTGCTGATACAATCCGCTCGGGCGTGTAAATAAATAAGGATTCGCTGGAGGAGGCCACGGAGAGTGTCCGAATTGTTCTTTGAATTCACGAAGGGTCAGATTTGGCTGTTCTCGCATAATCTTCTCTCTATTCTTGTAGAACTCTTCGGATTGTTTCCAATAATTTGCTAACTCCGTTTTCAACATCTCATCATCTTTTCCCTTGATCGCTTCTTTGTAGGGACTTAGAATATCTTGGGTTATTGCTGGACTTTTCACCAAATACTCTTCACTGATCCAGCAGCTTGCACTTGTTCCTCCTTTACTGCAATTGACTACTCCGATCATTCGGTCAGGAAACTTTCTGCGATGCTCCTTCGTTGTATAATAAGCGATCGCAGACATTTCCTTTAGATTATCCTTGGTAAGCTTTTGCCAAGATTGCTCGACAATAGTCTCAGGTAACTGCTTCTTACCATCGTCATAATCAACTTGGGGAACATTATTGAAGAACAATCCTTCCTCCGCTAGTTCTTGTTGTTCTTCAAGGAAGTGATCTTCATTTTCCATGCGAAAATCCATATTGGATTGTCCCCCGAACAAAAACACATCACCGTATCGGACAAAAATTTCTAGACACTCATCATTAGAAATGATCCTTAATGTTGTTTCTAAGTTATATGGCTGAGCAGGAACTGTAAATAAGAATGAACCCTTGGAATCGCTTGTTTCCTCAAGCTTGGCATTGCCAAACAAAAGCTTGATACTACAATTTGGCTCAGTTTTTCCGCTCACATAATGCGGTTTCCCAGCCTGTAAAACAGCATTTTCCGTGAGTAAATGATTTAGTTGAAGCAATCGGTCCCCTCCTTTCCAGAGTGACTCAAGTTTTTCTGTCGTCTACTTGCCACCTAATCGTTTTGGCTGCTAGAGTCTGTTTGTGCTTCTGTATCTAATTTTCCTGCTACATCCTCTGTCTACGTTTCTCCAAGAGAAAGAAGCACCTGACTTCTTATATCACAACTCTTCACCATTACTTTCAATCACCTGCTTGAACCAATCAAAGCTTTTCTTTTTGTAGCGTTTCAAGTCCTTCAAATCTGTTTCATCACGGTTGACATAGATAAAGCCATAGCGTTTTTTCATTTCGCCTTTTGAACTTAAAATATCAATGGGGCCCCAAGTCAAGAAGCCAAAGCAATCCACACCATCCAGATCGATGGCCTTTTTCATCTCTTGGATATGATTACGGAAATACTCGATCCGATAGTCGTCTTCCACCGTGTTCTGTTCATTTAGTTTCTCAATGACACCCATTCCGCATTCTAAAATAATCACTGGGATTTTGTATCTGCGGTAAATATCATTTAATGACGTTCTTAATCCAATTTCATCGATTGTCCATGACCATTTGCTTTGTTCCAAATAAGGATTTTTTTCCATATTATTTGTCATCATAGCCACAGCCATTTTTGAAAGCTCCTCCGGTGTTGTATCATCTGAAGTCTCTTCTGAAACTAGCCGAGAAGAGTAATAACTGAACCCGATATACTCAGCAGTGTTCTCTTTAATTAATCGCAGCTCATCTTTGGTCATTTCAGGAAGAATATCTGCTTGTTCCCACACCGCAAGTGTCTCAGAAGAATACTCTCCGTTAACAATCACATCCAACGCAGCAAAATTTGACATTTCCTGGATTTTTCGAGCTTTGTTTACGGTAACTGGATTACAATCAGTCGGATAGAATGGGGCATAATTGATCATCCCGCCTACCTGTGCTGACGGATTCACCTGTTTGACATATTTTCTTAAAAATGCCCCAGCTACATGGCTATTGTGCACACTTTGAGTCGAGCGTCTATTTCTACTCTTACTGTCATTTTCAGGTAGATCCTTTGATGAAAAGAGCATGGAGGAATACATCAAAGCGTTTTGTTCATTCATCGGAAACCAATATTTCACCTTTACTCCTAATCGATCCACAACGGCGACGGTGAACTTTTTGAAAGCTTCAGTGAACTCTTTTGACCACCAACCGCCATATTCCTCTACTAGTTTATTCGGTACATCAAAGTGGTGCATACATATGATTGGTTCAATGCCGTTGGCGATCATTTCGTCGACGACAGATTCGTAAAAATCAAGTCCCTTTTCATTGACCTCATCATCGCCTGCAGGCATCACTCTTGCCCAAGAAATTGAGAAACGATAAGCAGTCATCCCCAACTCCGCAAAGAGTTTGATATCTTCTTTGTACGTATGGTAAAAATCAATTCCGACTTTCCAATCTGAATACCCTGGTTTTACTTCTCTCACATCATAATTTGAAAGACCTTTTCCGTCTTCATTCCAAGCGCCTTCTGTTTGCATACTCGACACTGAGCCGCCCCATAAAAAATTTGTTTTCAATCTTTATGCCACCTCTACGTTCTTTTCTTTTGAATCTTTACTATAAGCAAACACCATTCCTAAAACGAAAGTTACTACGCAAGAAATAGCGATACCAATACACATGTTCACGAGATTCATTGAGTTTGGCCCAACATATCCCGGAAGCGCCAGCAGTCCTGCTGTTCCTGTTAAGGCATATGCATAAGTTTTTGTGATTCCAATATATAGCCCTCCAAACAGACAACCGATCATTGATGAATAAAACAATTTCTTGTTTTTTAAGCTAAACCCAAATAATGCAGGTTCCGATATCCCAGCTATCAATGCTGTGATCACACAGGTCAAGGCGGTAGAACGTTCCTCAACATCTTTTGTTCTGATAGCAACAATCAAGGCAACGATTCCTTGGTTGACAGTGTAAAGAATAGCTCCGGTGAACAGAAGCGGGTCATACCCGACTGTCGTTAACATCGTAAAACCAATAGGTAGGATGGCGGTGTGCATCCCTGTCAAACATAGTAAAATGTACACTGCACTTGTCACTCCTACTGCTAGGAAGCCGGTCGTGTTGTATAACCACATAATTACATCTGCTAAATAAGAGCCGATGATCGATCCAAGCGGAGCTAATAGGCAGAAGGTCAAAGGAATCATAATCAAAAGAGTGACAACCGGCACTGCCATTGACTGCAAAACCTTAGGTGTATATTTCGTTACATACTTTTCTACATAAGATAAGATGAAGGTAGACAAGATCATTGGGATGATCGTACTAGAATAGTTCGCCGCAAATACTGGCAACCCATATACGGACAGCGGCGTTCCACTAGCAACGGCTTCTAAAAACTGCGGATGGATCAGTGAAGCGCCGATCAACATCCCAAACCCCATGTTTGCACCAAATTTTCGCGCGCCCGTTGCCCCAACAAATACTGGAAGGAAATAAAACGCGGCGTCTCCAACGAGTGACAAAATGACGTAGGTTGAACTTTCAACCGAGATCAAGCTGAATTGTGTCAAAATCAGTAAAATTGCTTTTAACATCCCACCTCCGATCAAAAGTGGTAGCAATGGTGTCATACATCCTGAAATGGCATCGAAGATCTTTCCTATACTGAATTTGTTCTTTCCTGTCTCTTCAACTATCTCGTCACTGGAGATTTCTTTTTTATTTTCATAACCGATTTTTTCACATATTACCTTATAAACCTCACCAACATGCTGACCAATAATAATTTGAAACTGATCGCCCTGCCATTGCGAACCAACAACCCCCCTTGTTCCGTCTATTGCTTTTTCTTCAATCAATCCCTTATCCTTCACATTGAAACGTAAACGAGTGATGCAATGAGTAAAAAATGAAATATTCCCTTTTCCACCAACTAGCTCAACTAAAATTTCAGCCAACTCATCGTATTTGCTGTTTTGGTTTGACATTCTCTTTTCTCCTCTTCTTGATTTCCTATTTTGTGATAAACGAACAATAAATTCTTTTTTGATAAAATACACTTATATATTCAATACACGCGCGTATGAATTGATACCTAATGAAAAAATCCGTTAAACCTGATTTTGCATGATTGATAAATTTAATGCTGCCAATGAAGAAATCCTCTTCACTATTTCTACAAAAAAAACCAAACCAAAAAAGTAGTAGCGTCTACTTTTTTGTGTCTGGGTTAAGCCCTTAGCGGTAACAATGCTCACGAGCACAAAGTCTATTTATATGTAGAATCAAGTATAAGATTTCTTCTTCATTGAAGCGGTAATTGCGTTTTTGTAAAATGTAAGCATCGACCAGCTTTGCACACTCATAAACGTTCGGAAAAGATACTCTCAAATCATCAAACATGGCGCGGTTATCTGATATGATGCTCTGGCCATCTTTTCCTCTTTTTAACAGATACTGCAAATGCGAAACGAATCGGGAATAATTAAAGCTGTCCTTCTCGATTTTGATTGAAAAGAACTCTTCAATAATATCGGTGATTTCGTTGATGATGGTTTCATCATCAATTTCTTCTGTCTGCTCGTCGGTATTCTCGATTTTTATTCCTTCCGCATTAATTATATGTAACGCGATTCCAGTAATTTCTTCCTTCGGCAATTCAATACCGATTTTTTCTTTGATTCGTTCCACGGCTAGTTTCCCGATTTCAAATTCTACTGGGTATAAGTGCTGGACATCATAATAGACGGGCATTTTGATCTTCATGTTTTCTTTGTATCGTTTCACCGAAAAATTGATATGATCCGCTAACGTAAAAATGATATTCGAATTCGTCAAGCTGTCCAATTTACCTTGAGCATAATTGACGATCTCGATCGCTATCTCGAAAATACTCTCTGGAATCAAATTGATCATCTGAACAAATTGGGGATCGACATCGTAAAACGTTCGCTGGACTTCTGATATTTCTATCTCATAAGGCGGCTTCTTAAAACCAATCCCCTTTCCAAACGCGATGATTTCTTGGTTGTTGCTATCTAGGCAGATACTTGTATTATTGTTGATGTTCTTGATGACCCTCAAATCCCCCACCACCTTCTCTATTTCTTGATCGTGATAAGCGGCTCTTCATAATCGACCACTTTCTCCTCTTGTAAAATTTCCATTTTGAGTGAATCACCATTTGTAATGATCATAGGGGTCGTTAGGTCGATCCCTTGACTCTTCATAAAGGCGCGATCAATTTTTAAAATTGGCTGACCTGCAACTACTTTTTGATGAGCATCGACTAAGAATTCAAAACCTTCCCCATTCAAATTGACTGTATCTAATCCAACATGAATCAAGATTTCTGCACCCAAGCTGGACGTTATACCAAAAGCGTGTTTCGTAGCAGCAATCATACTGACTTCGCCATCACAAGGGGCCTTCAAAATATCTTTCTCTAGGATAAATGCGATTCCGTCACCTAACATTTTATTCGCAAACATCTTATCCTTGACTTTGCTTAAGGAAATTGTCTTTCCTTTTGCTGGAGAACCAAGAACCTCCCGAGTTACTTTCTTTTTCAAAAAATTAAACATCTTCTCACCTCATAAATATAAAAAAACTCCCTGAGCAACCCAAAAAACACCATAGTTAGTGTTTAAGGAAAAGCCTCAGAGAGTAACAAACCTTAATTTATGGTTAAACTATATAACGCTTACAATGATTTGTCAATCAGTATTTTAATAAAATAATAGTTGATAGCACATTTGCACGATAATGAAGCTGTCTAGTTTGCCCATTGTTATTTGCATCTCGTTGTTTTTATTTATTCTATAAAAAAAAGAAATTTTCAATCACTATTTGGTCAAAAAGCAATCGCACTTCTGATTATTCTTCAAAATTTCGTATTAAAAAAGATATTCCCACGAATCAAATCGATCTCTAAAAAAAACAAAAAGCCTTGTCTTGTAGCGGTTTATAGCATGTTAGATGATTTAACCCGCAAAACTATTTCAAAAAAATAAAAATGATTGCGTTTACATTGGAGATCTTCTGTTGTATACTCTGTTAAAGGATAAGACGTTATAACGTCTTATCCAATATCGTGATTACTAATTTCAAGATAAGGAGGAAAAAGTGTTATGGAAAAGACCGATGTTTTGGCAAAACAATTATTAAAACTCATGGGAGGTTCGGAAAATGTCCAAGCGATCACTCATTGTGCCACCCGGTTAAGGCCACAATTTATTGATCGAAGGTTAGTAAAAACAAAGGAAATTCAGGATTTAGATGGTGTTACTGGAATTGTTGATAAAGAATCGGGTTTCCAAGTAGTTATTGGAACGAATGTTGAGGAAGTGTATGATGCCTTTATTCGAACGTTAGACACCCAATCTTCCCCTGCCTCAGAGAATCTGAAATCTGAAGCAAAAGAAAGACACTTATTAAATGATTTTGTCGCACTAGTAGTCAGTATCTTTTCACCTTTATTACCGCTACTGGCTGGGTCAGGGTTACTTCGTGGTTTTACGATTTTGGCGAATGAGTTGGGCTGGTTATCTACCGAAAGTACTACGAATCTAATGCTGACTCTCGCTGCGACTTCTGTTTTCTATTTCTTGCCATTATTAGTCGCAGTAACATCAGCAAATCGTTTCAAGACCAGCCCTTATATTGCTGTAGCTATTTTAGGGGCATTGATCATGCCTGATTTTATTAATCTGATTCAAGGGAACGGCGGAAATATGATTCAGCTATTTGGACTTTCAATCCCTGTCTTTAATTACACCAGTCAAGTAATCCCGGCAATTTTGACGGTCTGGTTGCAATCAGTCATGGAACACTTTATGAAGAAAAAATTGCCTAATAGTTTACACATGATCGTGATTCCAACAATTTTATTATTCGTCTTGGTTCCTGTGGCTGTCTGCGTATTTGGACCTCTTGGGAATTATTTAAGCATCGGAATTGCCAATATCGTTGGCTGGTTAGCGAATATTAACCAAATCGTGACAGGTGCGGTGATCGGTGGAATTTGGAATATTTTGATTATGTTCGGAGTCCATTGGGCACCAAACACGATGATAATCATTCCAGAAATTGCTCGAACAGGACACTCTGCCTTTATCGCATACGGCGCTACTGCCAATCTGGGAATGGCTGGTGCGGCGTTTGCTATCTTCTTACGGTCTCGAAATCAAAAGCTTAAAACCTTTTCCTTAACAGCAATCACCTCTGTCTTTCTGTCAGGTATCGTTGAACCAGCTATTTACGGATTAGGTGTTAAGTTTAAAACACCTTTGATAGCCGGATGTTTAGGCGCTGCACTTGGTGGTGCGTTTATGGGGGCTTTTGATGTTGTCGGAAATGCCTTTGTATTTGGCGGTTTAACAACGATTCCGGCATTTGCAGGGCCTACTTTATGGGCTTATATTATTGGCTTAGTAATTTCATTTTTCGGCGGAATGGTCTTGACCTTTTTATTAGGCGTCAAAGATCCCGAAGCAGAAATGACTAAAAATAGATAAAAGAGAGGAAAAATTATTATGACTTTACAAACAAAAATTCTTGGAACTTTAGCAATGGCAGCAATCGGAGATGCGATGGGAGCTGCTACAGAAAATCTATCTTTTGATCAAATTCGCAAGCTTTTTGGAGAAGTGACGGAATTAAAAAAACCTGGTGAAACAGCTTTTGCATTAGGAAATGAGGCCGGACAAGTCACGGATGATTTCTCACAAATCTACTTCTTATGTAATGAAGTCTTAGCGAATAATGGAAAGCTAGAAAAAGAAACGATCATCAAAGCGATGTTGGCTTGGTCGGATGTTCCGAGGTACTTTGATCGCTTCGCCGGCCCCACCACAAGAAGTGCTATCGCTATGTACAAAGATCCTTCTTTGACAATGAAAGCTCTGCCTGGAGCTGTCACCGTAGACTATGCGTCCAAAGCAACAAATGGCGCAGCTATGAAAATCGCTCCAGCGGGAATTTTGTGCCCAAATAATATTGAAGGAGCAATCGAAGCAGCAATAGCCATCGCTCAAGTGACTCATGATAACTCATTAGCTATTTCAGGAGCATGTGCTGTGGCAGCAGCGACAAGTGTCTCTTTAGCTCCTCATGCTACTATGGATGATGTGCTGGCGGCTGGATTTTATGGGGCTGTTCGGGGAGAAACTTTAGCCAAAGAAGTCTCACGGGAAGTGGCAGGACCGAGTGTTGTGGAACGTATTCAACTAGCGTATACTATTGTTAATGGTGTTGGAACGAAAGAAGAACGATTGCGTCAACTTTCGCAAATCGTTGGCAGCGGGCTGCATATTTCGGAAGCGGTTCCTTGTGCTTTTGGGATTGTGGCATTGAATAAAGAGAATGTGATGCAAGCAGTGATCGATGCGGTTAATATTGGATATGACACGGATACTATCGCGACGATCGTCGGCTCAATGGTAGGTGCTTTTGCCGATCAATCTGACCCGTACTTCCAATCTTTATTTGAAAAAGTTCAATCTGCCAATGATTTAAATCTTGTTCAATTAGCAAATTCATTAGCGGATGTGGTGAGGTTTCATGAAGGGAAACAGTGTTAAATATTTAGCAATATATGAAGAATTAAAACAAGAGATTATTAACGGGGTGTACACTGTTGGCGAAACATTCCCTGCAGAACCCGAGTTGCAACAACGTTTCAGTGTGAGTCGCATCACGGTGCGTAATGCAGTGAAGCTCCTTGTAGATGAAGGATATTTGCAGCGGATTCACGGAGTTGGCACGATCGTCCTGAGCCAAAAGGAATCCCTTCAGTTGCAAACTTTACTGAGTTTCACTGAAGAGAACAATGATCGTGACGCGCATTCATCCTTATATTCCTTTACTGAATCGATGGTTGCAGACCCAACGGTTTGTTCTCATTTGGAACTGCCAAAAGGTGCTAGGGTCAGCTGCCATGAGCGAACGCGCTGGGTCGATGGTATCCCTATCAGTTTTCAAAGGGTCTATTGTCCTTCGTTCATTGAGTTATCTGCCGATGAACTGGAGGCTCCCGACGCTTCCTTATACAAGTTGTTACGGGAGAAAGGTTTTGTAGTAACAAAAGCACAAGAAACGATCGAGTCAGTAGTTTCAGATAAACATCTAGCTGAACGCTTAGACATAGAAGAAAACAAACCCTTATTATACGTTGAAAGGGTAACTCGTGATCAAAAGGATCGATTGATTGAGTATACCGAATTCTTCTATCGTGGAGATCGCTATCGTTATAATATACAACTACAAGTTCCGTAAACGAAATTAAACGTTCTTCTACCCTTTTGGTGGAAGAACTTTTTTTTGCAAGAAAGACTCTGAAATTCAAACTTCCGAATCAACTGATTCTCTTTGAAAACATTACTTGACTTTGCCTTGTGTATTTACAATCTGTGTAAAAAAAATTCCAATACGAGCCTCCCTGCTTAGAAGAAATTGTTCGACCATAAGAGCACAAAAAGTTATGATTAAAAATAACTAACTCAGTAAACATAAAATACAGAAAGCGTCCACCGATTATACGCATCGGATTACGCCTATTATACTTATCTCAAATTTCTTCGTTATTTAAGCTGCCGTTAAGCTTTACCAGCTATCTTGTACCCAACCCTATTAAAAACTTTTTCATTTTGCCAGTTGCTTCGGTGACTGGCAACTCCTTTGTTACTCTACAATAACATTTCTAGTCGCTGTGAAAACAGCGGCTTTTTTTCTTGTGTCGTAAACTCGTTTGCAAATTTCTAAACATGTTCACAACACGGGGAAACCACTTACATTTGGCTATTTGCCATTTATACTGATAAGTGAAGAAACAGTGGCCACATCGTTCTTCTAATCAAAGATAGATCTTAACGCTTCGCTTAATAATAGTTCGAATTGATTCAGTGTTGTTCCAAAGAAAAGGTTGGGCTGGTACTCAGATAAGACGCGTGGAGCATAAGTCTCCGTACTGATGGTCAAGGTTGCCAGCTGTCCAATGGTTGATTTTTTTTCGCCAACAAAAGCGATCAGATCGATATGATGGTCCTTTGCCATTTGAGCAAGATCAGCTAAACGGAAAGTATCGCCTGAGTTAGAGACAATAAAAATCAGAACGTCCTTTTCAACGTTTTCCCGCAGGAACTCCAGATGACTATTCGCCGTTGCTCGAAAACCATAAAGATTCAGTGTTTCAGAAAAATGATTCGCGATATTTTGCGAAAAGCCTGAACCTAAGATCATGATCCGTTTCTCTCGATAATCCGTTAGCAAGCGGACAAACGTGTCTCTTTCCTCATCTGAGAAATTCTTAGCCAGGTTGGTTGTTACTGGTTTACTTCCATACGCGAAGACCAGCTCACTATAACCAGAATAGCCGATTTTTTTCGCCATATTGACGATGGTCGCCGTTGAGACATAAGAGGCTCTGGCGACATCGCGAATCCCTAAATCTCTTAGTGAATCACGATTTTTATCCATAAAACGCAAAACGGCTGCTTCTGAATCATTCAACTGATATTTATCAATTAGCGTTTCAGTATCCATAAGATCCACCTCAAATTCTTTAGTTAGGAGTATTATAGCATGACAGAAACTAATTTTATCCAAGACCCATGGGCAAAAATGACTACCCGTAACGGCCTGCGAGGAGATGAAATCATCTCAGCCCTGCAAAAATCAATCCGTCGCGGAAAAGAAAAAGAGGCCTGCGAATTTGCCTATGAAATGTACATCACCTCCCCTCAGTTCGAAGAGAAGCTATGGCGACGTTTATTGGCCATCAGCGTTGAGGATGTGGGAATGGGAAATCCGTTAGCAGCAATCATGATCAATTGCTTTAATCAGATGCGCCAAGAATTTCAATATAACGAGTCTGACCGGGCGATGTTTTTCTTTCATGCCATTCGTTATTTGTGCGAATCAGAAAAGGACCGTTCATCCGATCTGCTTAAAAATATCGTGATAAAAAGCTTTGCCATGGGCTATGTCCCTGAAGTTCCAGACATCGCACTGGATAAGCACACCACGCGCGGACAGGAAATGGGGCGTGGTTCCGAGCATTTCCTACATGAAGCAAGCAAAGTCATTCCCCAAGCAGAGGTCGACAATGACTACAAAGAACAGTATGAAGAGATCATAAAAAAATATGACCCAAATCATGTAGTGCCAAGTGCCTTTGTATTCAATCCTTGGCAAGTATAGGAGGAAGCATCATGGAAAATTCTACGGTCATAACAAAGCTTAATGATATGCTTAGCCCCTTTGCCGCAAAAATCGGGAATCAGCGTCATCTTAAAGCAATCTCCAGCGGGATGATGTTCGGGCTGCCCTTTATTGTTATCGGGTCATTTTTCCTGATTTTTGCGAATCCGCCGATTAACATGGATCAATACAATCCAGCCACGGCCAATTTTTTTATGAAATTCATGGCTGGCTGGAAGGATTTTTCGGTAGCCAATTATGATTTGATCACCGCCCCATACAATTTGACCATGGGGATCATCGGACTGATCAGCGTTTTCGGAATCGCCTTCTCACTTGCTAACGAATATAAGATCAATCCAGCCATGAATGGGATGGTGGCCTCTGTCATCTTCCTAATGGTCTGTACACCTGTTACAGAAGGGAACATCAACCTAAATTATCTGGGGACAAATGGTCTGTTCGTGGCAATCATTATTGGACTGCTCGTGGTGGAAGTGAATCGGATTTTTGAACAAAAAAATATCAAATTAAAATTGCCGGATACCGTACCGCCTATGGTCGCCACCTTTATCAACACGCTCGTTCCACTATTAACGAATATTATCCTCTTTTACGGGGTCAATCTGATCTTCTTAGTAACAACGAAAAAGATTTTTCCCGAAACGGTGATGGACATTCTGACACCAGCTACGAATATCGCTGGAAGTCTCGGCGGCTTCTTGCTGATCGTTACCTTAGGGAATGTCTTATGGTTGTTCGGTATTAATGGCTCATCGATCATTTTCCCCATCGTCTTTACTTTGGGAATGGCACAGACTGGATTGAATGCTGAACAGATGTCTAACGGAGAAACGATGACTCACCTGATGAATCTGCAAATGTTTCGGATTTCGGTTTTAGGCGGAGCGGGCGGAACTCTGGGCTTAGTAATCTTGATGATGCGAAGTAAAGTCTCAGAATATCGCACGATTGGAAAGCTGTCTCTGATCCCCGGTATCTGTTCGATCAATGAACCCGTCATCTTTGGACTGCCAATCGTTTTTAATCCGATTTTAGCCATTCCATTTTTGATCACACCGATTGTTTCTTTGCTGCTGACGTATTTCGCTCAAAGTATCGGCTTGATTGGAGCAGGATTCATTGTTGATCCCTCCTTCACCCCGTTCTTTGCGCAAGCGTACCTTTCGAGTATGGATTGGCGCAACATTGTCTTTTATATCGCCTTGATCCTACTTAGTGCCGTCATCTATTATCCCTTCTTCAAGGTTATGGAAAATAATAAGACCAAGCTGGTGGATGAAGAGCTGTAAGTAGAGAAAGAACAAAGTGACTCTACTGAAAAGTCAAAAAAGAGTAGTGGCCTGAATTTCTTCAGCCGCTACTCTTTACTGTATAATCTCGATTCAAGATTTCTAAGTTATTCTCATCTCCTATTCGTTACAGAAAATAAAAATACCTACACCAACGTATCATCTTCCAAAATCTCCAAGTATTTCTTATAGCTAAATACTCTATTCCTTTTCCCTCGCGATGTTTGAACGACTATTTCTAAGTCTTCTAGTTGTTTAATCGCTTTATTGATCGTAACAAACCCTAGGTCGAAATAATCAGCTAATCCGTTGACAGTCACTAAAGGCTGGCTCAATAAAAACTCATAGATATTTTTGACAGTATCCGACCTGTAATGTTGATCAGCGATTTTTCCGCGATCGACTTCAATTAATTTAGAAAGCTGTTCAATTTTATTCGCTGCATTCTTCGCAGTGTGTGTGACTACTTCCAAAAAGAAATGTATCCATTGCTCATAATTCCCGGTAGTTCTTACAGCCATCATTCGATCATAATACTCGTACTGGTTTCGTTTTAGTTCGAGACTGATGTACAGAATAGGCGCCTGAATAATCTCTTTTTCCAATAGAAATAAAATGATTAAAAGTCTTCCTACACGCCCATTTCCGTCTAAAAATGGATGGATCGTTTCAAATTGGTAATGAATCAACCCTGCTTGTATCAGAGGATGCAAAGTATCAGAACAATGCATATATTTCTCTAACTCATTTAATGCATTGTCCATTTCTAGTACAGTCGGTGGAACATACCTTGCCGTTGCTATGGTGCTTCCTTGAGGACCGATCCAATTTTGAGAATGTCTAAACTCCCCAGGATTTTTTTCTTGTCCTCTAACTCCTGACATTAACTTTTTATGGATTTCCCGTAAAAATCTACATGAGAGCGGTAATTCTTTCTGCAATTCTAACGCATAATTAGTCGCCGCTATGTAATTAACGATCTCTTCAACATCTACCAATTTCTCTGCATTCTCAGCTATCTCGGGATCCAGTATATCTTCTAAAGTAGCCTGTGTTCCTTCAATTTGTGAAGATAGAACTGCTTCCTTTCTGACGTACTGATAAAGAAATATTGACATATCAGGGATCAATTCACTCAACATATTCAATCGGCCCAAGGCTTCCATAGCGTCTGCCAAAGAAGTGCTTACCTCATTCATGTCCAATTTGGGATTAGGAGGTAAAGGGGCTGGTGAAAAATAGTTATAAGAATGTTTTTCATTGGTTTCAACAAAATTACCTGATCTTCCCATTTCACCATCTCCTTACTATAATAAGAAATAAAAACCCGATCCATATTATACTTAAATACATCTTAAATATAATATGCAAAAAATATCGAGTTCTTATTATACAATATACTGTCTAAAGTATAACATGTATACCTTTTATTCTCTATATTATAGATAGCGATCGTCTCTTTTCAATAAAAAAACTGATTACCTTGGTTAATTCGACACCTGAGATGTTTTTCGCTCACCATTGTATTACCCATTGATTGAAGATTAGAATGGACAAAGACTTGAACATACTTCCTTTGCTAAATACCATTCAATCAGATTAAAGATGATTAAATTAGGAAGTGTGTAATTCTTTTGAGCACACAAAAAACACTCTTCCAATGAAAAGTGTTTAAAGAAAAATTGATACTTAATAAATAAAGCCTGAATAATGCTTTCTATTCTCATCCTTAATCTCTTTACTAAACAACTGATTATTACTATCGAGTTCAAAAATTTCTCCTAGTGACAGGTTAATATGATCCGTATTCTCGGATTCTTCAATCAAATTCTGCTTGTTCAATGTTGGGAAAAATCCTACTTTATTATAAGCCTTCTCTACAAATCTTTGGGCATCCCTTTCAGGTGAAACATAGAGTCGCTCGTTAAAAGAAACCAACGTTGCATCATTGCAAAATAGTTGTTTCCAAGTTTGCTTCCACTTTAGTAGAAATTCTTCAAATAAATGAGCTTGAAGTTCTTCACTAGCATTTTCAATTTCCGCCTTTAAAAAAACTGACTCCAAAGTTGCCCATCGATTTATCACATTCCCCGTATCATTTACGATTTCATTATGAAATTCTGTATTAAATATACGCTCATATAATCCTTTTGCAAAAGAGTAATTCTCTATTGTACTTTCTGCAATAGCATCAGCTGTATAAATAAAATCATGATCAAAATCACCTGTATGACCTAATACCATAAACACTGGAACAGTATCATAATTCAAATCTTCATCTTCTTCTGAGGACAAATTTTTGTCTACATAAAAGGTAGCGCTGAATTGAAAAAGTGGATCGCTTAAGTCCACTGATGCAGAAGGAAGAAAAATTGACAGTGCTACATGACTATCCTCTGTTTCATAAACGTCTAATATATCCATATAAATACTCCTTTTTATCAGATATTCTGACTCTATATTAATCCTATATCTGTTGATTATATTCAAATTATACCAAACGTATGTTCGTTTTTCTATAAAATTTTTTTAATTATTACTCTCCCTTTCTGAAAATAAAATCAGTACTGCTTTTTTGGGCAACACCGAATAATTGTTTTATTCAAAACTCAACCTTAATTCATTCTTGTTACAAAATCCGAAATCTTACTAATTCTAGCTGCTCCATCATCAATATCTTGTTCTGCGCTTTTCACTTTAACTTTTCTTGAATCGCTAAAAATTGAAGGCACTTTAACAATCCATCACACAACAGCTTCTCACACATCATTGAACACAGAAACTCGCACTGATACAATTACCCTCAACCAAAGCCTAAAACACCAATCTCAAGGAGGTTAAACCAATGATCGACAAGCTAAATCTAAAGAATGAAGTAAACTCAATTCCAGAGCTTTTCCAATATCTCAAGGTCGGCACATTAAACAACCACATGCTCAATGTTCTCCAAGCTGAAAACCGCACACTTGATTTCCATGTACACGAGGATTCTGACGAACTATTTTATTGCATCGAAGCGAAATTTGATATCGAGTTTGATGATGGGCTGACGCATCTGGTGGAGGGTGATTTTATCATTATTCCCAAAGGCGTACGACATCGCCCTGTTTGCTTTAGTTAAATGTCTCTTGTTAGAAATTGAGGGAACCTTGGATAAAAGTAATACTGGCGGGACTTGTGAGGATTAGTTTGCCATATTGGTGCCCTAGTCAGAAAGCAAAAAAGACCAGCATTTCAAATCAAGGTTAGATCTGGAATGCTGGTCTATATCTGTTTCATTGGAAAAAATGTATCCCTCCGACTTAAATCTTTCGACTCTTCATCAGCTTTTCACTTGTATAAGAAATCGTCGCCTTTCCTTTTGAGTGGAACTGGATCTCATCTGATCCCTGTTCTGCGGGATTCTTCTTCGTCATTTGCTTTCCTAGTTCGATCAGTTCATCGGCACAGGCTATATAGGCATCGATCCATTCGACTGAGAGGGGCGCTTGCTGATGACCGGGATATAGCTGATAGTCAGATGAAGTCGCTGAGCGCAGGTTTGTCAGGCTTTGTTTGTAGGTCTCGATACTTGTTGATTCGGGAAAATGCATGAGCACACCCATTTCACAGACCATGTCGCCGGTGTAGATGGTCTTTTTTGCTTCCTCAATCAGGGAGACGCCGCCTTGAGTATGGCCGGGATTCTCAATGACCTTGAGCACTCGTCCGCCCAGATCAATAAACATCCCATCTATTAGCGGCTGTAATTCGACCGCCTGATTGATCGGCTGCTTCATTAGTTCCTCGTCAGGTTTTCCCTTAAAAAATTCTCTACGGAAATCAGTAGAGGAATGCAGGCGATAGAGCTCGAAGTCTTTCGGATGGAGCATAATTTCTTCGAATTGCTGATCGTTACCGATATGGTCGATATGTCCATAGGTATGGAGGACGACGATCGGCTTATCGGTCAAGGAGGCCGCAAAGTCCCGTAATGTCTCTGATTTGAGACCGGTATCAAGCAATGCCGCCTTGTCTTCACCAGCTAGGAGATAATTGTGGGTGGAGCCTTGTCCTTCTCCTCGTGTGATCAGCCACGTATCCTTATCCAGTTCTTTTGCCTTCACTCTTAATGCCCTCCAATCTGTTTTTCGTCAGATTTTTTTCCGCATATTCGTAAGATATTCGCATAATCTCGTGCTCCTCACACCACTCATCTAATACGCCGGACATCAACAGCTCATATTCATTGGCGCGATACTTCCCGACTTGGCCGATGGCGGATCGATCATTCGCAAAGGACACCCCTTCGCGACTTGGTAGCATTGGATGCATCAAAGCCAAACGATAGTCCTCTGTTAAGCCACTTAGCCAATCGGTCCAGAGCCTAAAGCCGACTTCTGGCGTGGCAAAGCTGTGAGGTCCTAAGCTTTGTCTCAATTCGTACCAATCTAGATGATTGATTAGACCCTTTTGCTTGGTCCAGTCCTTCAGAACAGGGATCAGCTCAGAATAGAACAGCTCCGGCATCATATGGGTATCGAAATAGCTGATGGGTAACCCCAGCTTCGTAAGATAATCCAGTTGGGAATT
This sequence comes from Enterococcus sp. GPZ-007, assembly GCF_059374735.1. Taxonomy (NCBI): domain Bacteria; kingdom Bacillati; phylum Bacillota; class Bacilli; order Lactobacillales; family Enterococcaceae; genus Enterococcus; species Enterococcus sp. GPZ-007. The sequence goes on from NZ_JCAFYN010000016.1 coordinate 75,413, forward strand.
GAATTCCTTTATGACCTCATCAGGTTCGATCTTCTGCCCAGGCAGACCGAATTCGGGAGGAAAGGTGCCGTCTGCCATGATCAATGACGGTATCTGACGCGCCTCTGTCATTGGAAACCACTTTAAGTAGCGCCATTCGGATGTGAGTGTTCCGTGCAGTCCGATGGAAAAGTCTCGCTTCGACAAAGAGCGCAACAGCTCCGCTCCTGCCTCCATCATAGGACCAACCGCCATACAGGACACATTTTTAATGTAGTTTTTCTCCTTCAGTGCTTGATAGATCGCCTGATTTGAAGCGTTGCTTGATCCGAAATCATCGGATCGTGTGATTAGTTTTGAGATCATTCCGTTCACTACCTATTCAAAAATTTCTTGTTCTTTTTCCTTAAATCCAAATACCCAGACCAATACAAAGGTCACGATAAAGGCGATACTGCAGCCAATAATGGCATTGGTCAGATTGGCAGAGTCTTCATGGATGAAGCCGGCTAAAATGAAAATGTTTGAACCGGTCAGCGCATAGGCCTTCACATGCATGAAGCCCATATACAACGCCCCGCAGAAAGCACCGATCGCCTGTGCCACAAAGGGCTTCACATAAGGGATCATCACCCCATAAAGAGTCGGCTCAGCCACCCCGCCGATCGTCTGCAAAACGAAGCTGGAAAAGCCCAAGCTGCGATTCGTCGGCTGCCTCGCCTTTGAAGCAAAAGCCAACGCTGCCGCAGCGATGGAGATGACTACTGGCGCCACCGCCACAAAAACGACCTCATCATAGCCATTCGCCGTAAGTGTAACTAATACCGCCATATTGATAGCATGATGCATTCCGGTCACGATCAGCAAGGCAAACACAGCGGCGATCAACCCGATCCCGAATGGACCAAATACTTGATGCGTCCATAGCAAGAAGGCGCTGATGTAATTTCCGAGAATACTGCCTAAAGGACCCAAGACGACTAGCGCCAAAAGAACCATAACAAGAACGGTCAGGACTGGCACAAAAATCATTTTGAAGCTGCTGGGAACATATTTGTCAAAGAACCGTTCTACATAAGACATGACCCACACGATTAAAATGATCGGAATGACGGTACTTGCATAATTCACTGGTGTGATGGGCAGACCGTAAACACTAAGTGCAGTCCCATTGGTCACACTCTCCACAAAGGCTGGAGAGATCAGCACACTCCCCATCAAGATTCCTAGAATCGGATTAGCTTTGAATTTCTTGGCACTGGTATAGCCTAGGATCACGGGCAAGAAATAGAAGCCAGCATCTCCGACAAAGTTCAAGACTTGATAAGTACCGCTCTTATCCGAAAGTAGGCCAAACAGACTCGGACCCAACAGCATCAGGAACATCTTGATCATCCCGGCGCAAATGATGGCCGGTAAAGCTGGCGTGATGCTTCCTACCAACGCATCTAAAATACTGCTGCCGATTGTTTTTGGTGACATTTTTTTCTTCGGCGAACTGGTCTCTTCTGAAGTAATCGCAGCACTTTTATTTTCCTCGTCAATGTGCAGTTGCTCAAAGACCGTCCCGACAGCGGGACCGATGATCACCTGATATTGGTCGCCGGATTTTTGAAATCCTAAAGTTCCCGGAATATGCTTGATTTTATCGAGATCCACCTTACTGTCATCCTTCAAAATGAAGCGTAAACGTGTCACACAATGAAAGACTGATTGAATATTCTCTGTTCCGCCAATTGCCGCTAAAGTTTGCTCCGCAATTTGCTTTGCCTGTTTTTCGTCCATTCTTTGTTCCTCCTCCATACAGCTTGCATAATACAATAGAATTCGAGCTAACGTTAGAAACCCCTTACACGTATTATATATTTGTTTAAACAAATTTTCAATAGTAGTTTAATCTTTTCTTATAAAAAATTTGTTCAAACATATTTAGCTAATATGCTATAATCACTATATCGTATAAGGGGGTTTTTGGATGGCTGCTAATAAATTTTCTGAAATATACCTACAGCTGAAAGAGGAAGTCCGCGAAGGGATTTACAACGACACGCTATTGCTGCCGACCGAATTGGAGCTGGTCGAGCGCTTCAAGACCAGCCGCAATACCATTCGCCGAGCCATCGCTCAGCTGAATGACGAAGGCTTAGTCTATAGCGTCAAGGGTCGCGGTGTCGTCGTACTGGAGACATCTAAAGTGGACAAGGTTTTTTTCAAAACAGGGAACTTTCATGGGCTCAAGGAGCTTTCAAATTATAATGAGATCAGTACCTCTTCAAAGCTGATCGATTTTCAAGAACTAACGGTCTCGGAAGAGCTTGCCAAGAAGATCTCTTTCAATGAGGGCGAGCGTATCTATAAAATCAGTCGGCTAAGGATCATTAATGAGAAGTCCATGATGTATGATACCAGCTACTTTAAAAAGCTTTATTTAGGTCCTATCACAGCCGAAATCGCGGAGGGCTCGATCTACGAATATATTGATACCCAGCTTGATTTCAAAATCGCGGCTTCCAAATCGATCATGAAGGTCGTCTCGGCAGTAGAGGCTGATTTTGAAAATTTGGACCTTGGAGAGAATAATTGCGTCGGTGAGATCGAAAATATCGCTTATACCGACAGCGGTCGCTTGTTCGAGCACACCTTTATCCGCTATATTCCGAATGAATATGTGATGGTCTCGTTTGCGCAACGGTAAAATGGACCTAATTGAAAAAGACAATTACGTAAGCTCGTAACTGTCTTTTTTTATTATTCGTTTTCTAGAAACGCGACTATTTTCGCCATGCTCTCCTTCGTACACTCGCGGCTGTAATCCACCATGAATCCATGGACTGCATCCTCTCGCGTCCGATCAAAAAAGACTTCCGTCACAGGCACCTTGTTTTCCTTCAGCCGCTCAGAAAATCTCAGCGTCTGCGACTCGTGCAGCCCATCGATTGCTCCTGATAACAGGATCGTACGAGGAAAGTCCTCATTCACATAGTAAAACGGAGAAGCCTCTATCATGAGTTCCCGATCCTTCTGGTCGTCCATCGTGCCTAGGAATGA
>NZ_JCAFYN010000017.1:0-77217 GCF_059374735.1 Enterococcus sp. GPZ-007
TCAGAATCACAATTTCATTCAACTACGATCTGTGCGATTGAAAAAGACGGAAAATTAGCGATGGCCGGTGATGGTCAAGTCACAATGGGTGAACAAGTCATCATGAAAGGAACAGCGCGAAAAGTCCGTCGTATCTACAATGGCAAAGTTGTTGTCGGTTTTGCTGGCAGCGTAGCTGATGCCTTTACTTTAGAAGAAAAATTTGAAGGCAAGCTGAATGAATACAATGGAAATCTACAAAGAGCAGCGGTTGAGCTGGCACAAGAATGGCGCACACAGCAGGCTATGAAAAACCTTGAAGCCTTATTAATCGTCATGAATGACGAAGAAATGTTGTTAGTTTCTGGAAATGGCGAGGTAATTGCACCTGATGACGGTATATTAGCAATTGGTTCTGGAGGAAATTATGCATTAGCTGCAGCTAGAGCGATGAAGAAACATAATTCTGATATGAGCGCGAAAGAAATGGCCGAGAGCGCGCTGAATATTGCTGCTGATATCTGTGTCTTTACGAATCATAATATTATTGTGGAAGAAATGTAGAGGGAGGATTTCAACATGACTGAAGTTAATAAAACACCTAAAGAAATAGTGAATGAATTAGATCAATATATCATTGGACAAGATGATGCCAAACGTTCTGTAGCGATTGCCTTAAGAAATCGTTATCGCCGAATGCAATTAGAAGAAACGATGCAGCAGGAAGTGACACCGAAAAATATTCTGATGATTGGACCAACTGGTGTCGGAAAAACTGAAATCGCTCGTCGTTTGGCGCGTATTGTTAAAGCACCTTTCGTTAAAGTCGAAGCGACTAAGTTCACAGAGGTAGGGTATGTCGGTCGTGATGTAGAATCTATGGTACGTGATTTAGTAGAAAATGCGATCACGATTGTTGAAAAAGAACAGTACTCAAAAGTTTATTCACAAGCATTAAAACGCGCGAATAAACGTTTAGTAAAGATCCTGGTTCCAGGAATCAAGAAAGAGCAGAAGCAAAGTAACAATCCTTATGAACAAATGATGAATATCTTTAACCAATCACAAACTGAGCAAAAAGAAGAAGTCACAGAAGATATCAAAGTCAATCGTCAAACGGTACTTGATCAGTTGGAAAAGGGATTGTTAGATCAACGAGAAGTGAGCATTGAAATAACTGAACCTAAAAAAGCGATGCCGATGAATAATGGTTTAGAACAAATGGGAATTGATCTATCTGACACTTTGGGCGCATTGACTCCTGAGAAAAAGGTTCAGCGTACAGTAACTGTCAAAGAAGCACAGGAACTGTTAGTTAAAGAGGAACAAGCCAAATTAGTTAATGAAGGCGACATTTACACAGCAGCCATTAAATTAGCAGAAAGCTCTGGTATTATCTTCATCGATGAAATCGACAAGATCACCTCAAAATCGCAACAGAATTCTGGAGAAGTCTCTCGTGAAGGTGTCCAACGAGATATTCTTCCGATCGTTGAAGGCTCTCAAGTCAACACAAAATATGGGGCAATTCAAACGGATCACATTCTATTTATCGCTAGTGGGGCTTTCAGCTTGTCGAAGCCAAGTGACTTGATCCCTGAATTGCAAGGTCGTTTTCCTATTCGGGTTGAATTAAACGATCTTTCAGCAGAGGATTTTGTAAAAATCCTAACTGAACCAAACAATGCCTTGATTAAACAATATATTGCCTTAGTTGGTACTGAAAATGTTAGAATCATTTTCACTCAAGAGGCTATTGAACGAATCGCACAGATTGCTTTTGATGTGAATCGGGAGACAGACAATATCGGAGCTCGTCGTTTACACACAATCTTGGAAAAATTGTTGGAAGATCTTTTATTTGAAGCACCAGATATGCAAATGGGAGAGATTAAGATAACAGAAGCGTATGTGGATGAAAAACTTGCTTCAATTGCACAAAATAAAGATTTAAGCCGGTTTATTCTTTAAAAAATGGAGGGGAAAAAGTGGAAACTTTATTAGAAAAAACACGTCAGATTAATAAGCTGATGCAGCAAAAGAATGCGTTCGAACCAGCTGCAGAACTGCCTTACAATAATATGGCGCGGATTTTAGGGGATATCTTAGGCTCCTTGACCTATATTATCGGAGCAGAGGGTGAATTGTTGGGACTTAATGAGAAGATTGATATCAACACTGAGCGCGTTCGTTCATTTTTGGTTGATCGTCAGTTTCCGGATAGTTATGTATCAGAAATGAAAGAAGTCTTTAAAACCGAAGCCAATATTCCGGTGGCCAATGAATTGACTGCATTTCCGACTGAGCGTGCTGAACTTTATCCGAATGGATTGACGACGGTTATTCCGATTTTCGGGTCAGGTGAACGCTTAGGAACGATCATTTTAGCTCGCACAGAAGGAGCATTTAATGATGATGATCTTGTTTTAGCCGAATATGGTGCAACTGTTATCGGAATGGAAATACTGTATCAGCAATTTCTTAATGTTGAAGAAAAGATTCGTAGCCAAACTGCGGTCCAAATGGCGATCAGCACTCTTTCATATAGCGAATTAAAAGCAGTCAAAGCGATTTTTGACGCTTTAGAAGGCGATGAGGGTCGATTGACGGCATCAAATATCGCGGATAAGATCGGTATCACTCGCTCAGTGATCGTCAACGCTTTGCGCAAACTAGAATCCGCAGGGATTATTGAATCTCGCTCTCTAGGCATGAAGGGAACTTACTTAAAGGTTTTGAATCCGTTGTTTAAAGATGAACTGGTTCGTCACAAGTAAAACAGCCAGTCCAACTTTTCTAGTCCAATAATTACATCAGGGGAATAAGGAGTGGGATAGTTATGTCAGTAACAATTAGTAATGATTTTTTGGAAGCAACGATCAACGAAAAAGGGGCGGAGCTTGCCAGCTTACGTGCTAATAATATTGAATATATATGGCAAGCGGATCCGAAGTATTGGAACCGGCATGCACCGTTCTTGTTTCCGTTTGTCGGGCGTTTAAAAGACAATCAATATACGTATAAGGGTAAAACATATCCAATGGGGCAACACGGTTTTGCGCGAGACAAAGAGTTTAAGGTTGTTGAGCAGGCAAAAGATAAAGTGACTTTTTTACTTGAGAGTGATGAAGAAACAAAAAAAGTTTATCCATTCGACTTTGCTTTAACGATCAATTACGAAATCTGGGGTGAGGGAGTTCGCATTCGCTTCAATGTTGAAAATACTGGAACGGAAGAGATGATCTTCGCCTTAGGTGGGCATCCTGCTTTCAATATCCCATTGACGGATGACTTGAGTTTCGATGATTATTTCATTGCATTCTCGCCACAAAAATCCCGCGTGAAGATCCCATTAGAAGGACCATTTACGAATCTGGATCAGAAAACGATCGGACAGACGAATACAAATATCCAATTAAGTCATGAGCTTTTTAAAGAGGATGCATTGATTTATGAAACACGCGGTTTAAATGCCTATACGCTTGGTAGTGAAGAGTCACCTCATAGTGTGACGTTGGCATATAACAATATTCCATACGTTGGTTTGTGGTCTCCTTATCCTGCTGAAGCGCCTTTTGTTTGTATCGAGCCATGGTGGGGCTTTGCCGACACTTTAGACAGCACTGGAAGACTCGAAGATAAAGAAGGAATGAATCGCTTGGCTGCGAAGGAGAACTTTAAAACAGAGTTTTCGATTACAGTTAGCTAAAAATAGAACAAAAATAAACGAGCAATCTTGTAGTTCGCTGATAGCGTAGAAGATTGCTCGTTTATTAGTCTTTCTATTAATTAGTCAAAAGGTACTTGCCAATCATTATTATTGTGAGCAGCAAAGCATAATTCAATCTGATCGTGGTTTACTTTTTCCTCGGCTAATGGCGGCAAGTGTTCCAAGTCAAACCAATCGATTTGAATCGTTTCGATGTTTTCTTTGAAGTTTCCGCCAAGCAGTTGGCACTCTACAAAGACCTTGCAAACGCTGAATGCATAGCGAGGAGAATTATGCTTATTGCGATCTTGAATTGCGATAATTTTTAAAGGTTCAACGTTTAGCCCGCTTTCTTCTAAGGTTTCCTTCACCGCATTTTCTTTGATTGATTGATCAAAATCAACCCAACCGCCGGGTAATGACCAAAGTTCATTCTTCTCTTGGACCAGCAAAATCTTATTTTCTTTAAACACTGCCGCTCGTGTATCCAATTTTGGTGTAGGGTAACCAGCCTCTTCAGCAAAAAGCTTTCGCAATTGTGGAATTGGGATGGGAGATTGGACGGCGAGCATTTCAGTGGCAATAGAACGGATTCGATCAAATCGTTCTTTATCAAAAGGATCTTTAGTGTATGTGATTCCGGCTTGAGCAAGAGCCTGTAGTTCAATTGCCCAATCCAAAAGTTGTTCCTCCATCTATTTCTCCTTTTTGTTTAATCCGAAAGAAACTCTATTTTCTGTTCCGTCTTTAATGCGCTGAATATTTTCTCTATGACGATAAATGATATAGCAGGTCAACGCGAAACAAATGAATGTCAGCAGCAAGTTGTGTGTCGGTAAGATCAGCGGCCATATGTAAGGCAAAATAAATGACGAGAGAGTGACAAATATCGCAGAAGTAATACTCGCAGCGCTGACCATGCTGGTGATATAAAGTACGATCAAAAAGAAAACCAATGAAAAGAAAAAGAACAAGGGAGCAAATGCCAAGAGCATCCCAGCGCTAGTCGCGACTGCCTTTCCACCCTTAAAGCTTGCGAAAATGGGCAGGGTGTGTCCGATTACAGCGACTAACCCAAACCATAGCGGATTGATATCCAAATGGAAAATCGTAGGTAGTAAAGTGGCTAGGGAGCCTTTTAATAAATCCATTGCGAAGACTACGAAGCCTGCTGTTTTCCCCAGTACTCGAAACGTGTTCGTCGTTCCAGAACTATGGCTGCCAAACTCGCGTATGTCTTTCTTGAAAAAAAGTTTTCCAATCCAAATGCCGGAGGGAATAGAGCCTAAAAAATAAGCTAAGACTAAAAGTATGGCGGTTTTCATATGAATCCTCATTTCTTTGTTTGTAAGGCTATTTTAGCAGATTTCAAAAGAGTGAACAAATCCTAATCCCGTGATATACTGATTAACGTGAATAATTAAAAATTAAGTTGAGCGAGGGAATTCAAATGAGTTTTCAAAATCCTAGTCAAGAAAAAATTTTCCAGTATTTAAACGAAGCCAAAGTGATTGCAGTAGTAGGCCTGAGCGACAATCCTGAAAAAACCAGTTATCAAATCGCTGATGTACTAAAAGTTCATGGCTACAAATTATACGGTGTCAATCCGAAATTAGCCGGTCAAACAGTCAATGAGATTCCAGTTGTAGAAAATTTATCTGCTGTACCTGAAACGATCGATATCGTAGATGTTTTTAGACGAAGTGAATTTTTACCAGCCGTTGCTGAAGATTTTTTAAAGACGGATGCTAAAGTTTTTTGGGCACAGCTTGGTTTATTCAGCGCTGAAGCAGCAGAAATGTTGCGAGCTCAAGGGCGTAACGACATTGTGATGGACCGCTGTGTGAAGATCGAATTGAACAAAAAAGCTTAGTAAATTGGTTGATTTTCTTAAAAAAAAAGCTTAAAATGCCTTTTCAGCAACAGGAGAGGCTTTTTTTTTGAGCTTTTTTAGCGTATCATACAAATGATGTACTTTGGAAAAGAATGCCAGTTCAATTTTACCATTTCTTCTCTTTGCTTCAGTAGGATTGGAAGAATGGTATGTGTACGAGAATTTTTTGCATCAAACAAATTCGGACCCACTAGAGAGTTAGCTCAGTGAAAGTAGGTTAGCAACTTTGTTGAATGATATATGGTATTCGAATCAAACTAATTTCTCTGCAAAAATTGGTTTATTAAAACGAATAAGGATGTCAGTTCAACTTTTTTCAGGAGATTTAATCTGAAAATTAACTAACAAGATTGACCAGATTAATGTTCAAGCATTTTAGTTGAATGATATACGACATTCGAATCAAACTAATTTTTCTTGAAAATTAATTCATTAAAACGAATAAGGAGCTGTAGGATTGGCTAAGATGAACAATGAATATAATGACGCTTCGATCCAGGTACTAGAAGGATTAGAGGCGGTTAGAAAACGGCCAGGAATGTATATTGGTTCGACTGATAGTCGCGGATTACATCACTTGGTTTATGAAATCGTCGATAATGCAGTCGATGAGGCATTGTCTGGCTTCGGGAATGAGATCGAAGTGACGCTTCATCCAGACAATAGTGTAGAAGTAAGTGATAAGGGCCGCGGGATGCCAGTCGGGATGCACGCTTCAGGAATTCCGACGGTTGAGGTCATCTTCACGATTCTTCATGCTGGTGGGAAATTTGGACAAGGGGGATACAAGACCTCTGGTGGATTGCACGGTGTAGGCGCCAGTGTAGTTAACGCCCTTTCAGAATGGTTGAACGTGACGATTGTTCGCGATGGCGTTGAATATCGCGAAGAATTTAAGGACGGCGGAAAACCCCAAGGAACCTTGAAAAAAATCGGTAAGACCCGTAAATCAAATGGTACTACGGTCCATTTCTTACCGGATGCACAAATTTTTTCAACCTTGCATTTTTCATACGACACCTTATCTGAACGACTAAGAGAATCGGCCTTCTTACTGCGTGGTGTTAAGATAACTTTGACGGATCTTCGTGGAGAAGAGAGCGTATCTGAGGTCTTCCATTTTGAAGAAGGAATTAAGGAATTTGTTGAATACTTAAATGAAGATAAAGATACCTTGACACCTGTTGTTTACTTTTCAGGTGAGCGAGACGGAATTGAAGTTGAATTTTCATATCAATACAACGATGGCTACTCAGAAAATCTTCTATCATTTGTTAATAATGTGCGGACTAAAGATGGCGGTACTCACGAATCAGGTATGAAAACTTCTATGACTAAAGCTTTTAACGAGTATGCACGTAAATCGGGCTTGTTGAAAGAAAAAGATAAAAATTTAGAAGGTTCGGATTTTCGTGAAGGATTATCTGCGGTACTCTCTGTTCGGATTCCAGAAAACCTCCTACAATTTGAAGGTCAAACAAAAGAAAAATTAGGAACTCCTGCTGCTCGTGGTGCGGTCGACAACGTTATCGGTGAACAGATGGGTTTCTATTTACAGGAAAACAGTGAGAATAGCCAAATGCTGGTTCGTAAAGCGATCAAAGCTCGTGAGGCTCGTGAAGCAGCTCGCAAAGCTCGTGAGGAAAGCCGTAACGGCAAGAAACGTAAAAAAGGTGAGTCTCTACTATCCGGGAAGCTGACTCCTGCACAATCTCGTAATGCGGCTAAAAATGAATTATTCCTAGTCGAAGGGGATTCCGCCGGTGGATCAGCGAAGCAAGGTCGCGATCGGAAGTTCCAAGCGATCCTTCCATTACGAGGAAAAGTTATCAATACCGAAAAAGCTAAAATGCAGGATATTCTAAAGAACGAAGAAATTAACACCATGATCTATACGATCGGTTCGGGTGTAGGTCCGGAGTTTTCAATCGAAGACTGCAATTACGACAAAGTTATCATCATGACCGATGCGGATACCGATGGTGCCCATATCCAAGTCTTGCTTTTGACATTCTTCTATCGTTACATGAAACCATTGATCGAAGCTGGGAAAGTTTACATTGCCTTACCACCGTTGTACAAAGTTTCCAAAGGTGCCGGACGTAAGCAAGTAATCGAATACGCATGGACGGACGATGAATTACAAGAAGTTACAAGAAAAGTCGGTAAAGGTTATATGCTGCAACGTTACAAAGGGCTTGGGGAAATGAATGCGGAACAATTATGGGAAACGACAATGGATCCAGAATATCGGACATTGGTGCGAGTACGGATTGACGATGCCGCTCAAGCAGAACGTCGTGTGACGACCTTGATGGGAGATAAAGTGGAACCGAGACGTAAGTGGATCGAGAAGCATGTCCAATTTACTTTAGAAGAAGACGGCAGCTTGCTGGATAACAAAGAGGAAGTACAGGCGGTACCAGTAGCTGAACAACTAGAAGAAGAAACAACTGACGATAAAGTAAAAATAATCAGTTTATTTGATGAGTAGGAGGTGGTCAAAGAATGGAATCTAATCATTCAATTCAAGAATTAACATTGGAAGAAGTAATGGGTGACCGTTTTGGCCGCTATTCAAAATATATTATTCAAGAGCGGGCCTTACCGGATATTCGTGACGGTTTAAAACCTGTACAACGTCGGATTTTGTATGCAATGAACAAAGATGGCAATACCTATGACAAAGGATTCCGAAAATCAGCGAAATCAGTCGGAAATATTATGGGTAACTACCATCCTCATGGCGATAGTTCGATCTATGAAGCGATGGTGCGTATGAGTCAAGATTGGAAACTACGACAAGTTCTGATCGAAATGCACGGAAATAACGGTTCGATGGATGGAGATCCACCAGCTGCGATGCGTTATACGGAAGCGCGTTTATCTCAACTGAGCGGAGAAATGTTGAAAGATATCGAAAAAGATACGGTTGATTTAGTTTGGAACTTTGATGATACAGAAAAAGAACCGACCGTATTACCAGCTGCTTATCCTAATTTGCTGGTCAATGGTTCAACCGGGATTTCTGCCGGATACGCAACTGAGATTCCAACGCATAACTTGACCGAGGTCATTGACGGTGCTATCTATTTGATCGATCACCCAAATGCTAGTTTGGATAAAATCATGGAATTCATTCCTGGGCCTGATTTCCCAACTGGAGGAATTCTACAAGGAAAAGCTGAAATTAAGAAAGCCTATGAAACTGGTAAGGGCAAAGTAATTCTTCGTTCGAAAACCTCGATTGAACCATTAAAAGGCGGTAAACAACAGATTGTCATTCATGAAATCCCTTATGAAGTCAATAAGGCTGTGTTAGTGAAGAAAATGGATGAGATTCGTTTGAGTAAAAAAATTGATGGAATTGCGGAAGTCCGTGATGAATCAGACCGTACCGGTTTGCAAGTAGTGGTTGAACTGAAAAAGGATGCAAATGCAGAAGGGATCTTGAATTACTTATTCAAGAATACTGATTTGCAGATCAACTATAACTTTAATATGGTTGCGATTGATAATATGACGCCGCAGCAGGTAGGCTTGAAACACATCTTGGAGAGCTATATTGTTCATCGTAAAGATGTAATCACAAAACGGAGTCAGTACGAACTGGCGAAGGCACAGAAACGTCAACACATTGTTGAAGGTCTGATTAAAGCCCTATCGATTTTAGATGAAGTCATTGCGACAATTCGCGGCAGTAAAGATAAAAAAGATGCAAAAAACAACTTAGTCGAACGCTTCGAATTTAGTGAAGAACAAGCTGAGGCAATTGTGACTTTGCAGTTATATCGCCTGACCAATACGGATATTACGCAATTAGAAAAGGAAGCCGAAGAGTTAGCTGCTGAAATTAAAGAACTGCTTTTAATTTTGGACAGCGAAAAAGAATTGCACAAAGTCATGAAGCAAGAGCTACGTCAAATCAAAAAAAATTATGGTAATGATCGCATGACTCAGATTGAAGATGAAATCACTGAGATCAAGATTGAAACAGAAGTACTGATCGCTCAAGAAGATGTCATTGTAACTTTAACAAAAGAAGGCTATCTGAAACGCAGCAGCTTGCGTTCTTATAATGCCTCGCGTCCTGATGAACATGGGATGAAAGATGGCGACTCGATTATCTTCATCGAAAAACTGAATACACTGGATCACTTATTGATTTTGACTAATCACGGGAATATGATTTATCGCCCTGTTCACGAAATCACTGAGTTGAAATGGAAAGATGTTGGGGAACATATTTCGCAAACGATCACGAATCTCTCTATGAGTGAAGAGATCATTGCAGCATTCCCATATAAAGAAATCGACGCGAACAAGCTCTTCATCTTCATGAGCAGAGAAGGCATGATCAAACAGACCCGGATGACTGAATTTTCACCTTGGAGGACCTATCGCAGTCGTCCTACAACAGCAATGAAAATGAAAAATGATACTGACCAAATTGTTTCTGTCTATTTAACAGATGATGTTCGCAATGTGGATGTATTCATTGCGTCACATCGCGCCTTTGGTCTACGCTATCCTCTTGAAGAAGTACCGATAGTCGGCTCAAAGGCAGCAGGGGTTAAGGCAATTAATCTAAAAGAAGGCGATTATGTGGTAGCTGGTGCATTAGTACCATCGGAAGGTGATTCGCCGATGCTGTTACTGAGTCAACGGGGTGCTGCTAAGCGTATGCTAGCCCAAGAATTACCACAGCTAGGCCGTGCAAAACGTGGATTGATGATTTTCCGTGAGTTGAAGAAAAATCCTCATCGTTTAGTTTATATGACTACTCAAACAGAAGGAAAACTTGTTTTGACGACTAGCAAAGGAACCGAAAAGGAACTAGAAATTTCGAACGTTGCTATCAGTGATCGGATTTCGAATGGAACATTCGCAATTGATGAGAAACAAGAAGGAGAACTTTACTCCGTCACTCAGCCGCAGGAGTTAGTCGAAGATTAGAATCTGTACTACAAGAATATATAACAGCTGGACATCTGTTTTAAAACAGATGTCCGTTTTTTTTGTCACAAATTAGCCATTATTTCCAATTATTAGAAAAAATATTTAAGCTCGTTAATACGGATTAGTGCCTTTATATCAGGGGTTTAACCACAATCCTGAAAACTTTTTTCTTTCTAATCAATCTTTCACAAGGAAAGGCTTGCATAAAAGTTTTTATGTGTTATACTTTGTTCGTAAAGCTGTAGCAATAAAGTTTTTATATTCTAAGGAGGTCCTTTTGAAATGGGAACTGCAACAAACGAACTAGATAAGATGAACAACACAGAAAAGTCTGCTTGGGAAGGGTTTAACGGACGTTTATGGAGAAGCGAGATCAATGTTCGCGACTTCATCCAAACAAACTATACACCTTATGAAGGCGCTGCCGAATTTTTGGCTGAGCCAACTGAAGCAACTAACAAACTATGGGGCAAGTTACAAGAACTTCAAAAACAAGAACGTGAAAACGGCGGCGTATTAGACATGGAAGCAGATGTTGTCTCTGCGGCTAATGCTTATGGTGCTGGATATATCGACGAAAGCTTGAAAGACGAAGAAGCAATTGTTGGTATTCAAACTGACAAACCTTTGAAACGTGCATTCATGCCTTATGGTGGTATCCGCATGGCTGAAGAATCACTTGAAAGATATGGCTACACTCCAAATCCTAAATATACTGAAATCTTTAATGATTATCATAAAACACATAACCAAGCGGTCTTTGATGTTTACACACCAGAAATTCGTGCGGCTCGTCGTGCGAAGATCATTACTGGACTTCCTGATACTTATGGTCGTGGTCGTATTGTTGGTGACTACCGTCGTATTGCTTTATACGGTATTGATTTCTTAATGCAAGAAAAATTAAAAGATCACGCGAATTGCGGTCATGGTCAATTCACTGAAGAAGATATTCGTTTACGTGAAGAAATCAGCGACCAATACAAAGCGTTGAAACGTATCAAAGAGATGGCTGCTTCTTATGGATTTGATATCTCTCGCCCAGCAGAAGATGCTAAAGAGGCGGTTCAATGGACTTACTTTGGATATTTAGCAGCGATCAAAGAACAAAATGGTGCGGCAATGTCTATCGGCCGTGTTTCTACTTTCTTGGATATCTACATTCAACGTGATATCGAAAAAGGCCTTCTAACAGAAGAAAAAGCCCAAGAATTGATCGACCACTTAGTAATGAAATTACGTATGGTTAAATTCGCACGTATCCCTTCATACAACGAACTATTCTCAGGTGATCCAGTTTGGGCAACCTTATCAATCGCTGGTATGGGTATGGATGGACGTACTTTAGTAACTAAGAACGATTTCCGTTTCTTACACACATTGGAAAATATGGGACCATCACCAGAACCAAACTTAACTGTTTTATATTCTTCTCGTTTACCAGAAGGGTTCAAAGACTATGCAGCAAAAATTTCTATCGATACTTCTTCGATTCAATATGAAAACGACGATGTTATGCGTCCAGTGTGGTTAGATGATTATGCGATCTGCTGCTGTGTATCTGCGACACAAACAGGGAAAGAAATGCAATTCTTCGGTGCTCGTGCCAACTTGGCGAAAGCTTTGTTATACGCGATCAACGGCGGGGTTGATGAAAAATCTAAAGCACAAGTCGGACCTGATTTCCGTCCAATCGAATCAGACGATGCGCTTGATTTTGATGAAGTAATGGCTAAATATGATGAAGTGTTGGAATGGTTAGCTGGCATGTATGTAAATACATTGAATGCAATCCACTACATGCACGATAAATATTATTACGAAGCTGCTGAATTAGCGTTGATGGATACAGACTTGAAACGTACATTCGCGACTGGGATCGCTGGATTCTCACACGTTGTCGATTCATTAGCTGCAATCAAATATGCAAATGTTTTCCCAATTCGTGATGAAGACGGCATTGTGACTGACTTCAAGATCGATGGCGAGTTCCCTAAATATGGTAATGACGACGCACGTGCGGATGATTTAGCAGTTTGGGTATTGAAAACATTTATGGAAAAACTTGAACATTACCATACTTACCGTAATTCAGAACCAACAACGTCAATCTTAACGATTACTTCAAACGTTGTTTATGGTAAAGCAACTGGTACAATGCCAGACGGACGTAAAGCTGGCGAACCATTGGCTCCAGGTGCAAACCCATCTTACGGGGCAGAACAAAATGGTCTACTAGCTTCACTTAACTCATTGACAAAATTACCTTACGAATATGCATTAGATGGGATCTCAAATACCCAAAGTATTAATCCCGATGCATTAGGTCATGATGAGGATGAACGTATTGAAAACTTAACAAACGTTCTTGATGGCTACTTCGATCAAGGTGCTCATCACTTAAACGTGAATGTTTTCGGCAAAGAAAAATTAATTGATGCAATGGAACATCCAGAAAAAGAAGAATATGCAAACTTCACGATTCGCGTTTCTGGTTACGCTGTTAAATTCATCGATTTAACTCGCGAACAACAAGAAGATGTAATCAGCCGTACATTCCACGCAAAAATGTAATTGCTGATTCCAATAATTGAATGTATAGTAAGGGCGGATGGACGGAAAGTCTATTCGCCTTACTTTTACGAGTTACTCTTCACATGTTTAATGCGTTAGAGAAATCGTATACGCTCGAAAATAAACTCATCTTTGTGGTTTTGAAAAATGATTCCATTACCTAGAGATAGTTATCAGTCTTACTCTTTGCTTCAGCAAAGTTAGTAGGTTGGTATGCGTGATGAGGATCAAACTCGTTATAATGAATTGGCTTTAATTTCCT
The DNA here is from genome assembly GCF_059374735.1 of Enterococcus sp. GPZ-007. Lineage (NCBI taxonomy): Bacteria > Bacillati > Bacillota > Bacilli > Lactobacillales > Enterococcaceae > Enterococcus > Enterococcus sp. GPZ-007. The sequence continues at coordinate 13,378 of NZ_JCAFYN010000017.1, forward strand.
TAGCTCTTTCATATGAACTAGAGAAACGATAGAACAGTGAAAATTAACACTTTAAAAAATTACATATATTAGAGGGGGACTGTTTATGTCTACTGTGGCTGAACAACCTATTGTCGGAAATGTCCATTCAATCGAAAGTTTTGGATCTGTAGACGGACCTGGTGTACGTTTTATTGTATTTATGCAGGGATGTCGGATGCGATGTCAATTTTGCCATAATCCTGATACTTGGAAAATCAATGATCCGAAAGCCAAAAAGCGGACGGCGGATGACATTTTAAAAGAAGCATTGAACTATAAGAGTTATTGGGGCAAAAAAGGCGGTATTACCGTAAGTGGCGGTGAACCATTGTTGCAAATTGATTTCTTGATTGATCTGTTTAAAAAAGCCAAAGCAATGGGAATCAACACGACTTTAGATAGCTGCGGAAAACCCTTCACTTTTGAAGAGCCGTTCTTCTCTAAATTTGAAGAATTGATGCAATATACAGATTTGATTTTGTTTGATATCAAACAAATTGACAATCAGAAACATAAAGAATTGACCGGTCAAGGAAACGAAAACATTTTGGAAATGGCGAAATACCTTTCAGATATCAATAAACCTGTTTGGATTCGTCATGTATTAGTCCCGTTCAGAAGCGACTATGATGAATTTCTGATTCGTTTGGATACGTTTATCAAAAGCTTGAACAACGTTGATAAAGTGGAAATTTTACCTTATCATACGATGGGCAAATATAAATGGGAAGAAATGGGAATGAAATATCCTTTAGAAGGAATTGAACCACCTACAGATGATCGTGTGGAGAATGCAAAAAAATTGCTTCACACAGAAGATTACAAGGGCTATTTGAAACGCAAAAACTAAGACAAAAAGGATCAGGCAGACTTTTCTGCTTGATCTTTATTTGATTATAACTAAATCTGTCTGAAAATAAGTGGCAGGTTGTTGCTCTTTTGCTTTTTTTTGATATGATAAAGAAGAACTTATTTAAAGGAGCGATTCAACTATGGGAAAAGTTTTAATTTTTGGACACCAAAATCCTGATACTGACGCAATCGGGGCAGCAATTGCTTTTGCGAACTTGCAAAAAGAATTAGGTGTCGATGCGGAAGCAGTAGCACTTGGAACACCAAATGAAGAAACACAATTTGCATTAGACCATTTCGGTTTGGCAGCTCCACGTGTGGTGGAAAAAATCGCCGCTGAAACAAATGATGTGATGTTAGTCGACCACAATGAATTTCAACAAAGCGTGGCAGATATCGAAGACTTAACTATTTTAGCGGTTGTCGATCATCACCGCATCGCAAATTTCCAAACGGCGAACCCACTATATTATCGTGCAGAACCAGTTGGTTGTACATCAACGATTGTGTTGAAGCTGTACAAAGAAAATAATGTTGCAGTTCCAGCAAAAATTGCAGGTATGATGCTCTCAGCGATCGTTTCTGATACTTTACTATTTAAATCACCAACATGTACACAAGAGGATATTGATGCAGCGAATGAGCTAGCTGAAATCGCCAGTGTCGATTTAAACAGCTATGGGTTGGATCTGCTGAAAGCTGGAACAAACTTAGGGACTAAATCTGAAGCTGAATTATTAGATTTAGACGCGAAGTCATTCCCGATGGCTGACAAAACTGTTCGTATCGCACAAGTAAATACTGTTGATTTAGACGAAGTATTTACTCGACAGGCAGCTTTGCGCGACGCTATGTTAGCTGAGAACGTGAAAAATGGCTACGATTTATTCTTACTATTGGTAACGAACGTACTGGATTCTGATTCAGAATTGTTAGTAGCTGGTGAACCAAGAGAAATGGTGACAGAAGCCTTTAAAGTAAAACTTGAAAATGACCGAGCATTCTTACCAGGCGTTGTTTCTAGAAAAAAACAAATCGTTCCTCAATTAACAGAAGCCTTTGAAAAATAATTTAAAAAAAGTGGACTTTCAGAAGTCCACTTTTTTGTGGAAATTTTTAAATAGGATTATAATTCGGATGGATATCTATAGCTAGAAAGTAACGATAGTTTTATGGTTACTACTTCCAATGAGAAAAGAGGCTGTCATGGAAATAATTACAGGCGATAAAAAGATTCAACAAAATTTAAATCGTTCTGAGATTCAAGAAATAGTGAGTTACTTTCAGGGGTTAAATGAATCGGTGATACTGCGTGAGATTCGACAGGCTTTTCCTCAACAGAAACATTTAGATAAAAACCTAGATTTTTTGGTCGATCATCAGATTCTTTTGCGTCAAAATCGCCGCTATCAGTTTTGTTTGAATACTATAGAAGTGAATCCTACAATCGAAAAAGTTGAGTGTTTTTTACATGACTCAAGTGCTGATTACACTACGGAACAGTTATTGGTTTGGTTAGGTGAGGAAGCGTGGAGCGACAGGTTAGAAAAAACAATGGCAATTGATTTTCCTTTAGCCTTTCGTAATCATCTAGAAAATAAGCATTTTCGAATTGTGACAATCAATCGAGGTGGTGATCTAACAGCAACACTACCTAATTATTTTTCCAATGTAGATGAACCAGCGCTATTTCCAGAATTAGCGACACTAATTGGTGACGTAAATCCTGAATTTTTTATGAATCAAATAGAGCTCGTATTTGATCGAGTTTTGTCTGGTCGAGCGCCTCGTAGGGAATCGATCTTTTTGAAGAGTTTGTTAGCGAGCGAAATGATCGTCTCACAACCAGAATGGCAGATGCTGATTCCTGTCTATGAGGAAGTTCCATCCCTTGATTGGACACAGCAGTTGGACAGTGATTCGCGATTCTTTTTTGCCAGACAATTGGCAGAGCGTTTATTAGATAAGCACGAGAGTTTTACGTATTTGATTAAGAAGAAGGCATGAATCATGCAAAGAATTATCAAGGCAATAATTTTGATCGTTAGTTTTTTGCTAGTGTTTGGTGGCATCTATTATGCAAAAGTTCGCTATTTCAGCCCAGGGACGCTGGCGAAACAAAAAGGCATCGAATACTCTAATGTTCCGACGGTCTTTATCCATGGATATGAAGGGAACTCCTTCTCTTTTGGGCCGCTTTTGCGGCAGTTAGAAAGAGAAAATGTTGCTAAACGGGAAATGACGATCGTCGTTCAAGAGGACGGCAAGTTAACAGTAGAAGGAAAACTGAAAAACAATCGTGATAATCCAACGATTATGGTTCTGTTTGCAAAAGATGTGGCTGATGAAATTACTCAAAGCCGCTGGATCGATAAGGTGATGCGCTACTTATATCAGCAAAAAATTTCACGAGTCAACTTAGTTAGTCATTCGATGGGCGGAGTTTCGACATTGCGCTATTTATTAGAATACGCAGATGACAGAACGCCTCAAACGGAGCGTTTCGTCACGATTGCGGCGCCATTTAATGATCTTGAGATTGCTGAAGACACAGAAGAAATATTTGCTTATGAGTTGACTGAGAAAGGGCCAAGTGGAGAAACGCCGATCTATCAATACTTTGATCATGCCATGGAGAAGCTGCCTCCGAATTTGCAAGTTCTCGATGTAGCTGGGGATTTGAAGGATGGCACAGAAAGCGATGGGTCTGTTTCGACCCACAGCGCATTTGCTTTGCGTTTACTGTTTCAAAAGCATGCTAAGAGTTACCAAGAGCTGATCGTTACCAAAAAGAGCGGTGGGCACTCAGCCATCACTAAAAGTACTGAACTTAAAACAAAACTAATCGATTTTCTTTGGAAAAAGACAGCTTGAAGCTAAAGCCTCAGGCTGTCTTTTTGGCGTTTACGGACCTTTTTCGTCCAAAAGCCCCCGGAAATGTATTTTGGTTCGTAGGAGATAATAAAGGCGCGCTCTTCAACTTCCTTAATCAACGTGTACAGTGTCCGTTCGGTTTTGCGAGGGGACAGAATCTCTAGTACCATTCGTCCGCCCTCCAAGCCTTCGCCATAAGATTGCGTGACACCGTAACCATGTTCTCGCAAAATGCGAGGTAGACTGATCTCTTGGTCGGTATTCGTCGGTAATATAACAGTTACCATGATATAGCCTAGTGCCAGTTTGTCTTCTATTTTTATGCCAACACTGACGCCGATTGCATATCCTAACGCATAAGTTAAAAGGTTAAGAGGGTTATCCAATCGATCTAAAACCATCGAAAGCCCGAGGATATAAATGGTAATTTCCACCATGCTCATCAGAGGGGCTAAGAGCCGGTATCCCTTCATTGTTAGCATAAATCGAAGTGTATTCAATGTAACGTAAGCAAAATTGATAAAAAAGATCATTGCTAGCATCTTGATGTCGACCATTATTAAACCTCCTTGATCCAAATAGTTTCATATTTTATTGATTTATTTCATCTTTGATTTGTTCTATTAGCACTAGCCTAACGATAATTTTGGCAAAAGGCAAACAGAAGGAACGAAGAATAAAGGAATTTCTTTATTTTTTGTCAGAAAAACAGTCACAGCAAATAATTATTGTTATTTATTGGCGAATAATGGATTTTTTTAAAAGAATTGAAAAATTTACCTTCTATTTTAAATCTTATTATAATATAATGTTAGGTAGGGGCATTTAATAATGTAAAGAAAAATATATAAAACGCTTGATACGTTATTTAATAAAGGATTTTGTTATTATAATAGAACGAGGTTTGTTTTTATTATTAAACTTTACTCATTAAAATGCAATTTAAGGACGCTTTAGCGTTCGTTTAAAAAGGTGGTTCTCATGAAAAATAATAAACAAGATGAAATGAAGTTATTGGAAGATGCTAAGAGAACATTTTTGTCTGGAGAAAATTTTTATGCACAACACTTATTGGGCGCTCACCGAGAGAAAGACGGATACTTTTTTCGTGTATGGGCCCCGAACGCACTCGCCGTATTTTTAGTCGGGGATTTTAACGGCTGGCAGGAATTGGCGATGGAAAAAGATGATACAAGCGGAATTTGGCAAGTATATACAGAAGACCCTAAGGAAGGCGATCTATACAAATTTAAAGTTCGCCAAGCAAATGGCCGAGAAATATTAAAAATCGATCCTTTTGCTGTACGTTTCGAAAAAAGGCCTGGCGATGCAGCGGAATTGTACACTTTCCCTGAAAAGAAATGGAAAGATGGTTTGTGGATTGGCCGTAACAAGCGCTCGAATAGTTTTAAACGGCCATTGAACATATATGAAATGCATGCCAGTTCATGGAAGCATCACGAGGATGGAACACCATATAGTTTCGCTGATTTGAAGGAAGAATTAGTTCCTTATCTTGTTGAGATGAATTATACCCATGTGGAGTTCATGCCTTTAATGGAACACCCACTGGGACGCTCATGGGGTTACCAGTTAATTGGGTACTATGCTTTGAGTTCTTATTATGGGACACCAGAAGAATTTCAAGATTTTGTTGAAGCATGCCATATGAACAACATTGGAGTGTTCGTGGATTGGGTACCTGGTCACTATTGTATCAATGATGATACCTTGCCTTACTATGATGGCACTCCGCAATTTGAATATGAAGATCCTGATCGGGCGAAGAATAATCGCTGGGGCTCTGTTAACTTTGACTTGGGCAAGCCGCAGGTCCAAAGCTTCTTGATTTCCAGCGCGATGTTCTGGATCGAAATGTTCCATATTGATGGGATACGAGTAGATGCTGTTTCGAGTATGATTTATCGTGATTATGATGATGGTCCTTGGACACCAAACCATGAAGGCGGGAATCGTAATTTTGAAGGCTACTATTTCTTGCAAAAATTAAACGCGGTAATAAAGTTGGCGCATCCAAATGTACTGATGATCGCAGAAGAAAGCTCGTCTGAGACTCCTGTGACCGGTATGATCGAGAGTGGTTCGTTAGGTTTTGATTTTAAATGGAACATGGGTTGGATGAATGATGTCTTACGTTTTTACGAGATGGATCCGTTGTATCGGAAGGATAATTTCAATTTAATCACTTTTTCTTTCATGTATATGTTGCAGGAAAATTTCATTTTGCCATTGTCACATGATGAAGTCGTTCACGGTAAGAAGAGTTTAATGCATAAAATGTGGGGTGATCGCTACAAACAATTTTCACAACTAAGAAATTTATACACGTATTTCATGATGCATCCTGGGAAAAAATTACTGTTTATGGGTAGTGAATGGGGGCAGTTTTTAGAGTGGAAGTTTGATGAAGGGCTGGAATGGGTCGACTTGAATGATTCATTGAATCTTTCAATGCAGCATTTTACGTCTGAATTAAACGACTTCTATAAAAACCAACCTGCTTTATGGGAGTTGGAAGATTCTTACGATACGATCGAAATTATTGATGCTGATAATACAGAAGAATCGATCTTGACTTTCATGCGAAAAGGGAAGCGGAAAAAAGATTTCTTAATCGTTGTTCTAAATATGACACCGGTCGAACGCCATGATTTCCATATTGGTGTTCCGTATCCGGGATCATATAAGGAAGTTTGGAATACTGAAATGAAAGAGTTTGGCGGTACTTGGACGAAGCACAATGCTGATTGTCAAAGTGAACCAATCAAATTTAAAGAGTACGGTCAGTTGATCAAAACCACTGTCCCAGCTTTAGGTGCCATTGTAATAAAACCAGAGTCAGTCAACACACGTAAGAAATAGAGGGGAGGTCGATGAAGGAAAGTCCTTCATCAATTAAAATGAAAACAGAAATTTTAGCAATGATTTTAGCCGGCGGGAAAGGTTCTCGTCTCGGCAAACTAACACAAAAAATTGCAAAACCTGCCGTCCCTTTTGGCGGTCGCTATCGAATTATTGATTTCACACTGAGCAACTGTATCAATTCTGGAATAAACAATGTTGGAGTAGTAACGCAGTATCAACCGTTGGCATTGAATAATCATATCGGAAACGGATCGAGTTGGGGTTTCGATGGTCTTAATTCCGGTGTAACGATATTACAGCCTTATTCGAGCAATGATGGCAGCAAGTGGTTCGAAGGAACTGCTCATGCGATATATCAAAACATGGACTACATTGATCAAATGGATCCGCAATATGTTTTGGTCCTATCTGGCGATCACATCTATAAAATGGATTACGAAGCAATGTTGGAGGATCATAAAGCAAATAACGCGTCACTGACTGTCGCGGTCATCGAGGTGCCGATTGAAGAAGCTTCCCGCTTTGGGATTATGAACACAGATGAAAATGATCGCATCATTGAATTTGAAGAAAAACCTGAAGTGCCAAAGAGCAATTTAGCATCAATGGGAATCTATATTTTTAACTGGAGCCGCCTGCGCAGTGTGCTGTTGAATAGCTATAAGAAAGATGATCAAATGTTGGACTTTGGAAAACATGTTATCCCAGCTTATTTAGAGAGCGGCGAGAATGTTTTTGCTTATCGTTTTGATGGTTATTGGAAAGATGTTGGTACGATTGATTCACTCTGGGAAGCCAGCATGGAGTTCATCGATCCTGAACACAGCTTGAACATTCGCGATAAAAACTGGCGTATATTAGCGAAAAATACTATTTCACCACCACATTTCTTAACAGAGCATGCGGACGTGAAAAATTCACTGGTCGTTGATGGCTGCTATGTAGCTGGTGAAGTGGAACATAGTATTCTATCAGATGATGTTCAAGTAAAAGAGGGCGCGAAAGTCGTTGACAGCGTAATTATGCCAGGTGCAACGATTGGGAAGAATGTACAAATCACGAAGGCGATCATCGGAGAAAATGCAATTATTGGCGACGATGCTGTTGTCGATGGATCAGAAGAAATCGCAGTTGTGGGATATTCAGAAGTGATTGGAGTGTTGACAAGTGAGAGCGAATAAAATGTGTGCCATTATGGGCAATGTATATGAATGTCCAGAATTGTTACCTTTAACTGAAAAAAGACCTTTGGCAACATTGCCTTTTGATTGTAAATATCGTCTGATCGACTTCAATCTATCGAATGCAATTAATGCCAACATCAAGTCTGTTTACATGGTATTCAATCAAGGAACGACTAAATCGGTTTTTGACCATATCGGCGGAGGCCGCGAATGGCATTTGGATAGCGTAGATAGTCGCTATTTTATCCATTTTTATCAGGATTTCTTGAAAAAGAAAGCAGAAGGTCGTCCGTATTTTGAATCTGTGATCGACTACTTGAATAAATCAAAATCAGAATATACTGTTTTCATGGGAAATCGCATGCTTTGCAATATTGATCTGGAAGCAGTCTTGAAAATCCATCAACAAAGTGATAGTACAATGACTGTGGTCTATAAGAAAATGCCTAGAAATCAAATCTATCGTCAAGATGAAATCATCAAAGCTGATGATCATGGTATCGTGAAAGGTCACCATAATTTCCTTGAAGACAAAACTGATGATGAGATGTTAAATCTTGGAATGAAAATCTTTATATGTCGAACAGACTGGTTGATCAATGCTCTGCAAGAGGGACAAAATCTTGGTGGACCAGTAGCGCTAGTCGATTTCCTAACTTTGGCGATGGAACAGGTGAAGACATATGCCTATGAATATACTGGATTCTTAAGCAACATTTTTGATATTAAATCTTATTATGATGCTAACATGGCAATGTTGGATCCGAAAAAATTCACTTCTTTGCTGTATTCTAAACAAAAGATCTATACGAAATTGAAAAATGAAGTGGCAACCTATTATTCTCCATCATCAGAAGTGAAAAACAGCCAGTTTGCAACCGGCTGTCTGGTGGATGGTAAAGTCCACGGCTCACTTATCGCTCGAAGCGTCGTGATTGAGAAAGATGCGGAGATTGAAGATTCAATCATCATGGCAAGCTGTAGTATTCATGAGAAAGCATATATCAAACATGCGATCTTAGATAAGAATGTCGTAGTTGAACCAGGTATAAAGGTCATCGGCTCAGCTGAACAACCAGTGGTTATCAAGAAAAATACGCATGTATTAAGTGACGTTTACGGAGGGGAATAAACGTGAAGACATTATTTGTGGCAGCGGAATGTGCACCCTTTTTTAAAACAGGAGGATTGGGTGATGTTGCGGGTGCTTTGCCTAAAGCATTAAAGGAAAAGGGAACAGACATCAAAGTTGTACTGCCATTTTTCCCGAAAATGCCGCAGCGTTACAAAGATCAACTAGAAGATTTATTCTCATATGAAGTTTACGTTGGCTGGCGCAAGCAGTTTTGCGGTGTGAAATATCTTAAAATGAATGGGATTGACTACTATTTCCTAGATAGTCTCTATTATTTCGATCGTCCAGAATTATATGGATACTTTGATGATGGTGAACGTTTTGCTTTCTATCAGCAAGCAGTCATTGAGTTGATGGAAAAAATCGATTTTATCCCTGATGTGATGCATTTGAATGATTATCATACATCCTTCATTCCATTCCTATTGAAGGAAAAATATCGTTGGATACAAAAATTCAGTAAAATTAAGACTGTTTTGACAATCCACAATATCGAATTCCAAGGTCAATACGATCGTTCCGTTTTATATGATTTATTTGGCATGGGCTGCGAGCGGTACGATGATGGAACAATCCGTTTTAATGACTGTGTGAACTTCATGAAGGCGGGGATTCTTTATGCGGATCGTGTAACGACGGTCAGTCCTTCATATGCAGAGGAAATCAAAACACCTGCGTTTGGTTCTGGTTTAGATGTTATCTTGCGGATGGAGAGCGGCAAGCTGCGTGGGATATTGAATGGCATCGATTATGATGCTTTTGATCCAGCGAAGGATCCGGCTCTCTTTGAAAATTATGATCAAAAACATTTGGACAAAAAAATCGAGAATAAGGTTCAACTACAAAAATGTCTAGATCTGCCCGTTCGACCAGAAGTTCCGGTGATCGGGATTGTCAGCCGTTTGACGTATCAAAAAGGATTCCATCTGCTGTTGCAGGAAATGGAAAATCTGATGCAGTTTGACGTACAATTGGTACTGATCGGAACAGGCGATCCGAACTTTGAGAACCAATTCCATTACTTCGGTGGGAAATATCCGAATAAAGCAAGTATTCATATTGCTTTTGATGTGACCTTGGCGCAAAAAGTATATGCCGGAGCCGATATGTTTCTAATGCCTTCAGCTTTTGAACCATGCGGATTATCACAGATGATTTCAATGCGTTATGGTACCTTGCCGATCGTACATGAGATTGGTGGATTGAAAGATACTGTTGAACCGTATAATCCGATTACCAATGAAGGAACTGGGTTTGGTTTCAATATTTATGAATCATTCTATTTGATGAACGCTATGAAGCAAGCCATTGAGTTATATCAAGACCATCAGGATATTTGGCAGGGTATGATGCTGGAAGCAATGTCGCGTGATTTTAGCTGGAATGAGTCAAGTGAGCAATATTTAGAGCTATATAAACAACTGTAGGATTCAAAAAGCCAGAATCTATGCCTTTCGGCGATGGATTTTGGCTTTTTTTATCACTATTTTCTCAGAATAAGGTACTATATATGTATTAAGCGTTACTCATAATTTTATTAAAAAGTGCAGGTTGGAGATGAAAAAATGAATAAGACAGAATTTAAACAATCTTTCAGTCGTCGTTTGGCTGAAAAATTTGCAATGGAAGTTTCTGATGCTTCCCCGAACGAATTATATCAAACGTTGGGATCATTGATGACTTCCGCATATTCTCAAAATTGGCAGCAGACATGGAAGGATTATCGGGAAGCAGAACAAAAGCAAACCTATTATTTCTCTATCGAATTTTTACCTGGGAAATTGTTGAAGAGTAATCTTTTAAACATGGGTAGTTTAGAGATGGTCACAGAAGGATTGGCAGAATTAGGCATTAATATCGATGACTTAGCAGAAGTCGAACCAGATATGGCTCTGGGTAACGGCGGATTAGGCCGTTTGGCATCCTGCTTCATGGATTCGATCGCTTCTACTGGATTACCGGGTAACGGGAACGGGATTCGATACGAATATGGTCTTTTCAAACAACGTTTTGTTGATAATTATCAAGTAGAGCTGCCTGATGAGTGGCTACAAAAAGGAAATCTTTGGGAGGTCCGCAAGGAAAGCAAAGCCGTGGATGTTCGTATCGGCGGGGATGTCTATATGAGCCATGATGGCTTTGGTAACTTGACACCTACATATTCAGGAGGAATGATGGTCCGTGCGGTACCGTACGATACCGGAATGGTGGGTTACCAAAATGGTGTCGTGAATACAATGCGTTTATGGTCTGTAGAGATTCCGCCAGAAGAAGAGGATCGCTACCGCAGTATCAGCGATCGACGTGCCGTGGAGGATCTGACTTCCGTGCTTTATCCGGATGATTCCAGCGAAGCCGGCAGAAAGCTAAGACTTTCACAGGAATACTTCTTTGTATCAGCAGGGGTCCAAAGTATTTTACGCTATTATAAGCAATTAAAAAAACCAATGGATGTGATTAACCAATATATCGCAATCCATATCAATGATACGCATCCTGCGATGTGTGTTGCTGAGTTTATGCGTCTCTTAGTAGATGAAGAAAAAATGAGCTGGGAACGTGCGTGGAATGTCACCCAGGAGGTTATGAGTTACACGAATCATACTATCATGGCAGAGGCTCTAGAAAAATGGTCAATCAACATGATGAAAAGTGTTTGTCCAAGAATCTATCAAATTATTGAAGAAATTGACCGCCGTTTTGTTGAGGAGATGACTGGGGTTCATAATTTTGATCTGATCCAACGAACAAGAATCATTCAAGGCGATCAGGTTCATATGGCCCATTTGGCGATCATTGGTTCTCACTCAACAAATGGGGTGGCGAAACTTCATTCAGATTTACTAAAATCAGTAGTTCTTCATGATTTCTATGTGCTTTATCCTGCTCGCTTCAACAACAAAACAAATGGGATTGCGATGCGACGTTGGACCCAGTTGGCGAATCCGGCTTTGAGCACTTTACTGGATGACACGATCGGTGATTCTTGGCGCAAAAAACCTAGTGATTTACGTCTATTGTTGAATTACGAAGATGACGATACAGTCCTTAATGCCCTAGCCGAAGCGAAATTGATCAATAAAAAACGTTTAGCTGATTATATTCAAAAGCATTGTGGGATCGAAGTGAATCCTCATGCGATTTTTGATGTACAAATCAAGCGTCTGCATGCCTATAAACGTCAATTGCTGAATCTTTTGCATATTATCAAATTGTATCTAGATCTAAAAGAAAATCCGGAGCTGCCGATCGAACCGCGTGTCTTTATTTTTGGGGCAAAAGCTGCACCTAGCTATCATTATGCCAAATCGATCATCAAGGTAATCAATGAGACGGCAAGTCTAATCAATCAAGACTCATCGATCAATGACAAATTGAAGATCGTCTTCTTGGCAAACTATAATGTCAGCTTAGCTGAACGGATCATTCCCGCAGCTGATGTCAGTGAGCAAATATCATTGGCATCTAAAGAAGCTTCAGGTACCTCAAATATGAAGCTGATGTTAAACGGTGCTGTGACGATCGCGACCTTAGATGGGGCAAATGTTGAGATCCGCGATGCGGTCGGCGATGATAACATTGCGATTTTTGGATTAACTGAGTCAGAAGTTTATCAATACTATGAGAATAGAAATTACTCATCAGCGGATATCTATCGAGATGATGCTGTCATCCACAAGGTAGTAAAAACTTTGATAGACGGAACGATCCCGAACATTATTGCTGAGGGTCAGGAAATCTTTGACTCATTGATCAAATACAATGATGAGTTCTTCGTTCTGAGGGACTTTGAAGACTACTGCTTAGCTCAACAGTCGGTTGATCAGGCTTATCAAGACAAACGTCGTTGGCGTCAAATCAGTTTGCGTAATATCGCAAATGCTGGTCGTTTCTCCTCAGACAACACTGTGCAGCGTTACGCAGATGATATTTGGCAAATAGAACCTGTCTTCGCTCATGAAGACGATCGAGGTGTGACACAACATGACTCATATCTACTTTAATCCTTGGTTAGAAAGATTTAAACAACCATTTGGTGCTGTTCAAGAAGGGACGATAGTCAAAATCTGGCTATCCGTTCCTGAACAGCAGAATACAAAGGTTTATTTAATCGTGCGCAAAGAGGGGAGCTCCGTCGGGCAGAAAATATTTATGATGGAGCCTGCTTCAGAGGATCGTTTTCATTTTCAGACGATCATGGATCAGGGCTGGGGTCTCTACTTTTACTACTTTAAAATCGTCCATGAGTCGGAGGGCTATGAAACCATTCAATATTATGGCTTTAACGGTCAGGGCGGCGAAGGACGTATCTATGGGTCTGAACGAGAAGTCGTTCCTTATCAGTTGACCTGTTATCAAAAACCAGAGATCGCACCGAAATGGTACCGCGATGCTGTCTTCTATCAGATTTTTCCAGATCGTTTTGCCAATGGAAATCCTGACCGGGTCATCAATCAGCCAAAAAAGAATTCCTTCATTTATGCGACGGAAGAGGATGAACCTTTCTATATTAAGAATAAGGAAAATGAAATCGTACGCTGGGACTTTTTTGGCGGAAATTTCAAAGGGATTCAGGAAAAGATTCCTTATTTGCAAGAACTAGGCATCACTGCGTTGTACTTGAATCCGATTTTTGAAGCCAGTTCGAATCATCGCTATGATACCAATGATTATTTCAAAGTCGATGGTGTGCTCGGGACGGAAGAAGATTTTCGAAATCTGATTTCTGCTTTGCATATGGCGGGGATCGCTGTAGTATTGGACGGAGTCTTTTCTCACGTTGGTAAGGACAGCCGCTATTTCAACATCTCCGGTCTTTATGGAAATGATGTCGGAGCTGCACGCGATCCACAAAGTGAGTATCGTGAATGGTTCACCTTCAATCATTATCCCGATGACTACAAATCATGGTGGGGTGTCGCGGATCTTCCAGAAGTTAGAAAAGAGAATCCTTGTTTCCAAGAGTTCATATACGGAGATTTAGACAGTGTCTTGTCGAAATGGACGGAGATGGGTGTTGACGGTTGGCGTTTAGATGTCGCTGATGAATTAACCGATGACTTTATTGCAGGCATTCGGAAAAATCTTTTGTCTTATCAAGAAAAGATCCTGATCGGTGAAGTTTGGGAGGATGCCTCAAATAAGATCGCTTATGATACGCGTCGCAAATATGTTTTCGGGGATCATCTGCAGGGGGTAATGAATTATCCACTGCGCCAGCAGATCCTAGATTTATTGAATCATTCTCGCTCATTAAAGGAAATCTGTGAAGAGATGATTCGATATCAAGAGAATTATCCAGCAGACTTTTACTACAATCAGCTGAATAATATCGGCACTCATGACACCGAGCGTATCTTGACTATGCTGGATGGGTCTATCGAGGCATTGGATCAGGCTTGGGGCCTGATGTTTATGATGCCGGGAATCCCTTGTGTTTATTACGGGGATGAAGCCGGACTGACTGGTGGGAAAGATCCAGATAATCGAAAATTTTTTCCATGGAAGTCGATTGACCCGCGCTTGTTTGCCAACTGCCAAAAATGGGTGGACAGAAGAAAAAGATATGATGTTCTAAAAAATGGACACTTTTTCCCATTCTATTCACAAACACAGCAAATTTTCGGGATCATTCGTTATTCTGGGAATGCTTACGTGATTTATGCGATTAATTTGTCTGATCAAGAGCAAAGTCTCAACATTGGTGAGTTATCTAGTCCGCGCGCCTATCGCGGCGAATACGCAGTATTGGATCGTATTTTAGAAGGGGAAGTTATAGCTCCAAAAGGAAGCTTATTCATGCACGATTCAGAATAGGCTATAGCTTTCATCTATTTGTCTGAATCTTTGAGATTTTAAAAAGCATTTTCTAAGCATTTATGCTAAACTATGCTATATCAGAACAATAAGGATGGTTTTATGCAAACGTACAGCAGAAAGAAGTGCCGCTTTCCTGCTTTCGATGATGAAGCGGGAGTGAAAATAATACAAACAAATCAACGCGTCCTGTTTGATGGACAAGATGATTTGATTACGAGCTATCGCCTTGAGGCTAAAGATATTTTTGAACGCCAATTGCCGAAAAACAAACGTACTAGACGTGTCAATCTAGATGATGAACCACGTAGAGAATTGGATCATCATAGAGCCAATCTACCAATGTATCATGAACACAAGGAAGCAAAAAAAGTCAATCTTTTTGAAGAAAAGAAGCCGAAGGAACCTGCAAAAACAACCTTTAATACACGTAGTTCAAGAAATGGGCGCAGTGCAACGCCTTTCGCTCCTAAATATGTTCCTTCTTCATTGATTCCTGATGAGCCAGCTGATGCTGTGTCACCAAGAGAATTGATGCAGCGTATGGAAAAGTCCCGGCAGTCCTACATTCTATTTGCTCCTGAGAACGAGGAGAAGCAGCCTGTGATCGAACGTAAGAATTCACGTCAGCGTTTAGATCGTTCACTGCGAGGAATTATGCAGGAGGACAATTCGCAGATTGAAAACAGCAAATATTTTCATGATTAAGACAGAAGATGCTCTAGGGCATTCTTCTGTTGTTTTTACGATGATTGGAGAGAGAAAACACAATGAATCCCTTTGAAGAAAAGATCCGTCAATTGCGAGCAGGAGAAATCGATCAGTTTGAAGTGTCTAGAGATGATTTCTTTCTATTCCGTGAGGCTTGGGTTAAACAAGAAGATAAGAAATATTTCCGCGGTATAGCCGGTCTAAAGGGAAATGTTACCTATGTTTACGATACAACGATCGTATAAACTATTGACTTTTTCATGGTAACTCGGCTATTATGGAAAAGGATTCTGCGGCGGTGTTGGAATTGGCAGACAAGCATGACTAAGGATCATGTGGGAGCGATCCCGTGTGGGTTCAAGTCCCATTCGCCGCATCCGTAAAGAAGCAGCAAGCATTGAGAAATCAGTGTTTGCTGCTTTTTTGTTTTATCCAGAAACGAGTTTTCAAAATAAAAAAAGTATTCAAAATCCATTTCTTTCTTCTTCTAATCATTTGAATTCAATTCTTTTGCTTATTTCGAACACAGGAGTTGCTTGTCAATCGGTCATCAGATAAAATTGAACTAGTAAAATGTGAATACGCATATTTTGGAGGAATCGGTAATGGAAGCGATCGGTCAAGTCTTAAAAGAGTTCAGAAAAGAGCATGGTATGACGCAAAAAGATCTTTCTCAAGGGATCTGTTCCCAAAGTGTTCTAAGTCGGATCGAAAATAACGAAGAGATTCCCAATATTTTTGTGATTCAACAGCTGTGTCACCGATTAGGAATCACGATAGATCAGTTGATGCTCGATTTTTTGCCTGAGGAACTGTTCTTACGAAAATATTTTAATAAAATGTTTATGTATCTTCGCACTGGTAAATATTTAGAAATCCGTACAACCTTAGATTATTTAGATGAGCGGCAAATCACTCACCTAGACAAAGACCGACAACTAGCTTGTTTTTTCAAGGGCGTCTGCGCCTACTTTATTGATGAAAATCCTGAAGCAGCTTTGGAGCAAATTAGTCAGGGGCTTTCGATCTGTGTATCGAAGAAGTATGATGGCTACTTTGACAGCCGAATCTTGCTGTTAAATTTTGCGGGTAAAATGAATTCCGTCTTGGGAAAAGTCAACGAAGCTCATAGTTACTATAATCAAAGCTTTGAACTATTTAAAACAATGATGGCTGATTATTCAGAACGCAGCGAGATCAGCAATCTTTTTGTCAATTATGGCACTTTTTTAGTGAAGCAGGATCGCCTTGATTTAGCTGAGAAGGTTGTTAATATGGGATTGAAGTGGAACCGTGAGCAATGCAGCTATTACAAACTGAAGGAACTTTTGGAGTTGAAAATTTTGATGCTGGAAGCTAGGGACGAGCTTCATTCAGTGATCCATTATCGAAAAATGCTGCGCGCACTAGAAAAAATAAAAGATTTGTAAATGGTGTAGACCATTCTTGACTTATAACTGATTCAGGAGTAACTTTAAGGTACTAAGAAAAAAAGGGAGAGCTCACAATGAAAACATTTATTTATGCTGACAAATTCTTTTTAAACTCTGGTGTTAAAGGCGCAGGTTATTTAGATGTCACTGATGGCATTTTTGGCACATATACGAAGGACAAACCTGAAGGAGCGGAGATCATTGACCAAAGCGGAAAATGGATTGCTCCTGGTTTAGTTGATACACATATCCACGGCTACAAAAATCATGATGTAATGGATAATGATGCAGAGGGAATCAAGATCATGTCAGAAGCCTTGCTATCGTGTGGTGTGACTAGCTTCTTACCAACGACCTTGACTTCATCAAAAGAACGCTTGAAGGATGTTGCTGAAACGATCGGAAAGGTCTATCAGGATGTTGATGGCGCAAAAATTCAAGGGATCTATTTTGAAGGCCCGTTCTTTACAGAAGAACATAAAGGCGCACAAAATCCTAGTTACTTTGGCGATCCAGATTTGGATACGTTCCATGAATGGCAAGAAGCTTCAGGTGGTTTGATCAAAAAAATCGCTTTGGCACCTGAACGCAAGGGTGTAAAAGATTTTGTAAAAGCAGTGACCGATGAAGGTGTTGTTGTTTCATTAGGACATTCAGATGCAACAATTGAGGAAGCTCAAGTAGCAGTTGAAGCAGGAGCAAGCGTCTTCGTTCATGCTTATAACGGTATGCGGGGATTAAATCATCGCGAACCTGGGATGGTTGGAGCATTGTTGACTTTACACAATGTTTTCTCTGAATTGATCTGTGATGGACACCATGTTCATCCGCAAGCTGCGGAAGTATTGATGGAAAAAGCCGGACATGATCATGTTGCATTGATTACAGACTGTATGATGGCTGGCGGCATGCCTGATGGCAACTACAATTTGGGTGAGTTCCCAGTAGTTGTTGCGGAAGGAACTGCCCGACTTGAATCTGGTAACTTGGCTGGAAGTATTTTGAAATTAAAAGAAGCAATCAAAAATGTTGTTGACTGGGGAATTGCTACTCCAGAACAAGCAGTGATGATGGCTTCATACGTACCAGCAGTCAGCTGTAAAATCGATGACAAATGCGGTATGATCGCAGAAGGTCGCGCAGCAGACTTTATCGTTTTAGAACCTAATATGGAATTGGCAGCCACCTACCTTGATGGTGTTGAACGTTACCACGCATAATTGAATCAAGCTTTTTTACTCGGTCATATTTTGATCGAGTTTTTTTGTATTTCGATCACTTTTTATGGTAAAATTTTTGGCACAAGTTTTATGTGCGACATATGAGTTCAAAATTGACGAAGTTTATCTAGAAGGAGAGAGCTATGAAACCATTAATTGGAGTCATGCCATTATATGACGAAGAACGTGAAAGTATTTGGATGTTGCCTGGCTATTTAAAGTTGATCGAAGAAAATGGCGGGGTTCCTTTGATTTTACCGCTGACGAATAATAAAAGTACATTATTCCCGTTTCTATCTATTTGTGATGGTTTTCTCTTTACAGGTGGACAGGATATCGCACCATCGATATACAATGAGGAAAAACTGGGAGCTTGTGGTCCACAAAGTCAGATTCGGGATGAGTTGGAATTTTTTTTCATGAAGGAAGTAATCGCTAGGGATAAACCATTACTAGCTATTTGCCGAGGCGTACAATTATTAAATGTTCTATACGGCGGGACACTTTATCAGGATTTGCCAAGTGAATTTGAAACAAGCATCAATCATCAAATGAAACGGCCTTACGATCACGTTCAACATGAGGTGGAGTTAATCGATAATACCTTACTGCAGCAAATTCTGAAGCGAGATAAATTAGGAGTAAACAGCTATCATCATCAGGCAATTAAAGACTTAGGTACCGGAGTGGAAGCAACGGCTGTTTCGACAGATGGATTGGTAGAGGGGATCTTTGAGCCAAAGAAAAAATTTGTTTTAGGCGTTCAGTGGCACCCTGAATTCTTCAGCGCTTCTACTATAGAAAACCGCGCGTTAATGGACGCTTTCCTGGGTGCTTGCGAGTAATTATGAGGTAATCAGCTTAAAAAAATAACTGGAGGAACACAGTATGAGATCAGAAGGTAACGAGACTGTCCTTGCCGATAAGAATAGTCTGCGTTTGATCATTGATTTACTAGACGAATTAAATATCCGCTATTGGGTTGAAGGCGGCTGGGGAATAGATATCCTAATTGGAAAACAGACGAGAGATCATCGAGATATTGATATCGATTTTGATGCTAATGCAGAATCTGAATTACTGGAAAAACTGGCGGAGCAAGGTTATAAAATCGTGATAGATGAACGACCAACGCGTGTGGAATTGTACCATCCCCAATACGGTTACCTTGATTTGCATCCCTTTGATCTCAGCGAACCAGGAATGATGAAGCAAGCGAATCCGGCAGGGGGCTGGTTCGAACTAAGCTCTGACTGGTTTACGGAAAGCAGCTTTGATGGACGAAGGATTCCGTGTGTCAGCGTGGAAGGCCAGCGTTTGTTTCATAGCGGATACGAACAGCGAGAAATCGACCAGATCGATTTAAAAAACTTGAATGAGGTCTATCCACAAGGGAAAGAACAAGAATAAATTCAGAATGGTGAATCAAGATTTCGCTTGATCAATTATTCAGATAAATATGCTTCAATTTCCTTTGGAGTAAGCATTCGAACTTCTGTTTTTGGAAATGCTTGATGCGCTGATCGACGATACAGGGCCTGCGGTTGATCGGCGTGCTTCTTCTTATTTTTTGTCAGATAGTCAGAAAAAGCTTTGTCATCAGCAAATATTTTATAGGATTTTCGTCCGGATTCGCTGATTATTTCATAAATACCGCAGGACGCTTCTTGAAGGTAGTCCGCGACTCGTAAATAAAGCTGGGCGATCTCGACACTTTTAAAGGGAAAGTCGATGCGCCGTAATTGACGCTTGTCATCTTTTTGACAACAGATGCATCTGCCGCAAGTCCCGCAGATATACTGTTCATGCGTCTCCAGACATTCTCTTTTACCAAGTAACGGGGTTGCGCGATTATTGATTGCGTAGCATTCGATACACTCTTTCATGATTGAAGCCTCCTTTTCTCTATTATGTAATCAAAAACTGCAGTTTTCAATTAGTTTCTAAAAAGGATTTTTTTCGCTGGCGGCATCTGTCGTTGGCTTTTTTTTTTGCTATGGTAAACTAAAAAGAGAATAAAGCCATTTCATGGCGATTGTTGACAGAGGAGGATGACAATATGTCATATATTGATTTAATTGATGAAAGCAAACATTATAAGATGGGTGAAACCATCATTAAAGCAAATGAAAAAATAAATTTCTCAATCGAAAAAGGAGAGGTTGCGGTGATTCTTGGTCCCAGTGGAGCAGGGAAATCTACAGTACTCAATATTTTAGGCGGAATGGATAGTTGTGACGAAGGGAAAGTCGTTGTAGATGGGACCGATATCGCTACTTTCAGTGATAAAGAGTTAACAACCTATCGTCGTAACGATGTGGGATTTGTTTTCCAATTTTACAATCTGGTGCCTAACTTAACGGCAAAGGAAAATGTTGAGCTCGCGTCCCAAATTGTATCGGATGCGTTGGAGCCTGAAGCTGTTCTTCAGTCAGTTGGCTTAGGTGAGCGAATGGACAATTTCCCTGCACAGTTATCAGGCGGAGAGCAGCAGCGGGTGACAATCGCGCGTGCGTTGGCAAAACGACCAAAACTCTTATTGTGTGATGAGCCAACAGGTGCATTGGATTTTGAAACAGGAAAGCAGATTCTAAAAATTTTGCAGGACACTGCGCGGGAAAATGGAACAACAGTTGTGATTATCACCCATAATTCAGCGATCGCACCGATGGCTGATCGGGTCATTCGGATCAACGATGCTCGGGTTCGCAGCGAGGAATTAAATGATCACCCTCAATCAATTGAAGACATTCAATGGTAAGAGGTAAGTAAGATGAAAAAAGCGATGCGAAAGACCAATTGGCGTGAAATTCGACAATCAAAGACCCGCTTCTTTTCTATTTTAGGCATCATTTTCTTAGGTGTCGCTTTTTACGTTGGATTACTAGCGACTGGACCGGATATGCTGAAGACTGCCAGCAGCTATTATCAGAAGCAGAACTTGGCCGATATCCGATTGGTCTCATCTCTGGGTGTTAACGATAATGAGATTGAAAGAATCGAAAAAACGGAAGGTGTGAAAGCAGAGGGTCGCTATTTTCAAGACATCAACTTGAGTAAAGAGGACCAGGTTTTCCGTATTTTCAGCTATGATTCCAAACAAACGTTGAATCGAGTCGTTGTTACAGAGGGACGACTGCCAAAAAAAGATAACGAAATTGTGATTGACGATTTTGGCAGAGAAAAGGGTTATAAGCTAAACCAAGTGTTTGATTTGTCTTCTGATGAGGGAAACCGAGCGTTTAATAGAGAACGCTTTAAAATCGTAGGTTTTGTTAAAAGCCCAGAGTTTATCGAAAATATCTCACGGGGAAATACGACAGTAGGAAAGGGATCGATCGACTGTTTTGCCTTCGTATTACCTGAAAACTTTAAACAGACCACTTACTCAGAGGCATTGATTCGTTTTAAGGATTTAATGAAAAGCGATGCCTATTCAAATCAATATGAGAAACGCTTGAAGCGAGATCAAAAGGATTTGAAAAACATCTTGAAGAAAATCGCGCCGACACGTTTAGCCGATATCAAAAAGGAGCAGCAAGCCCTACTGGATCAGGAAAAGCAAAAATTCCAGCAACAAACTTCGTTGGATATTAATGATCTTTCTCCGGAGCAAGTAGCTAGCTTAACTGCATTAAATCCTGAGATTCCTAAACAAGTAGCGATTTTAGAAGAACAGCAGCAGCGGATCAATCAGTTGTCCGCCCCAGAATACCATCTATTTGCTCGTAATGAGAATCCTGGCTACAGTGAGTTTGAAGATAATGCGCAGCGAATTTCCTCACTTGCCTCGGTGTTTCCTTGGATATTTTTCTTGATTGCTGCTCTGGTTACATTGACAACGATGACTAGAATGGTAGAGGAGAAACGCAATGAATTAGGAACATTCAAAGCATTAGGATATCGAAATGGAGAAATTGCAGAGAAGTATCTGCTTTACGCTACCTTGGCAGGTGGAATTGGGACACTAATAGGTCTCGCAGTAGGTTTTTATCTGTTGCCGGTAATTATTTTTAACGCCTATGGACAGCTATATAATTTGGAAAATGTCTTAACACCGTGGTATCTGTCTTACGCTTTGATCGCATTGGCGGTAGCTTTGACATGTTCTGTCGGTTCGGCTTGGCTGGTTTTACGCTATGACCTTAGAGCAACACCGGCAATTTTGATGCAACCAAAAGCCCCCAAAAGTGGGAAACGAATCTTTTTGGAGCGTGTAACGGTTATCTGGAAACGTCTATCTTTCAGTCAAAAGGTGACTTTGCGGAATTTATTTCGGTACAAACAACGGATGCTGATGACAGTTATCGGCATTGCTGGATGTATGTCCATGATTATTACTGGATTCGGTTTGCGGGATTCGATCGGTGACATCGTTACCCTACAATTTGACAAACTGTGGCATTATCAAGGGACATCCGTTTTCACGGAACCGCCTTCTAGCGAGGAAGAGCAAAATTACGAAAAAGAGTTGGACACTTTATCAAACTTTCAAGACCATCTATTTGTTTCTATAGAAACTTACACAGCACAGACGGCCGAAGTTTCTAAACAGGAGATCAATCTCTCTGTCCCTAAACAGGTTGAAAATCTGAGTGAATTTATATCATTTAGAAATCGAAAAACAGACAAGCATTACTCCTTGATTGATGAGGGAGTTATCATCAATGAAAAGCTCGCTAAACTTTTTGAGCTAAAAGAGGGAAGTTCATTGAGCATCAAATCAATCTCTGGCAAAAGCTATAAGGTAAAAGTTGCTGGTGTCGCAGAGAATTATGTTGGTCACTTCATATACATGACTCCGAAGTATTACAAAAAAATCTTTCATGAGGAGCCGGCTTATAATACGGATCTTTTACTATTTAGCAAAGAGCCTAGTAAAAAGGCTGAAAATCAAATAGCAAGACAATTAATGAAGAAGGCTGAAATCGCCAATGTCAGTTTTATGACGAAATCACGTGATACCTTGAAGGATACAGTGAAAAGCCTAAATATCATAATTTGGGTGTTGATCGTTTCAGCAGGCCTCTTGGCTTTCATCGTATTGTATAACTTGACGAATATTAACATCTCGGAACGGATTAGAGAATTGTCTACCATTAAAGTTCTGGGCTTTTATGATGGCGAAGTCGTTCGTTATGTCTATCGAGAGAACATCCTGCTTACCTTGATGGGGATATTCTTAGGACTATTTCTCGGGAAGATTGAACATGGCTATATTTTGCAAACTGTTGAATTGGATATGACAATGTTTTCACCAGACATTCAACCACTCAGCTATTTTTATGCCAGTTTGATTACGCTATTTTTCACTCTGGTTGTCGGCGTGATTATGTACTTCCGACTGAAGAAGATTGATATGATCGAGGCTTTGAAAGCCAATGACTAGCAAACGAGAACTGTGAACAGTTGGACAGGAAAAGGATCAGACCTATTTGTTATGGGTCTGATCCTTTATTTGTTTGCGTACATCATACAGCATTTTATTCAGATCGGCTTCTTTTTTACGAAGCACGACCAAATCTTCTTTGATTTGCTTTTCCTTCTCGTCTGTCTGAGGAGTGATCGCGCCATTCAATGAAATACCGATAATCGTTCCGATAAACGTATCCAGCACGCGGTTCAACGCATAGAGAAAGGATTCTCCTTGTGGAATACTTAAAGCGATCAACAGCATGGTGGCGATTGCTGAAATGATCCCAGAGTTATTATTGAGTCCATCAGAGAGCACAATGACTAAAACAACGAACAAGGGCAAGACCAACAGTTCGATCAAAAAGTCATTCTTGAAAAAGGACTGAATGTAATAAAATATCAAGGCTAACAATCCGCCAAGAGAATTTCCCAGCACTCGTGAGCGTCCAAAAGAAATACTAGTCGTCAAATCTTGCCGTAGAGAAAAAACAGCAGCTAGTGCGGCGATCAAAGGAGAACCACGATCGGTCACATGGAATAACAGGATGCACAGCATAACAGCCAATGCAGTTTTTATCGTTCGCATACCTAAACGAAAACGACCAATTTGCAATTTTTCCTCCCTCTTTCTTTTCTTTATACTTAATAGTTTAGCGGAAGTTTGACAAAAAAACAAAAGGCATTGCTTAGACAATACCTTTTGTTAGAGATTTATTGGTTTTGCTGCCATTTTTGCTGCATTTGGTCCAAAATATCGATGACATCCTTTGTGAAGAACAGGGATTTATTCGGCAGTTCACCATGGATCATTTTTACCATGTTCTCGATTTCGTAATTCATCGCGTTGCCGGAGAATCCAGATTCGATCAGTTCGGTGGTCCCATCGTTGAAGAATAGCTCCGCCTTGTCAGCACGTGGATATTCATCGATCGTTAAGTAACCATTCTCAAAGGCGACAATGCCCTTTTTCGGCATCTTGGCTTGGAAGGTCAGGCTGACTGTCGCAAGTTCGTTCTTTTCATTTCGTAAGATTGTCACTGACTGTTCATCCACTCCAGTAGAAAATGGGACCATAGTCGAAGCAATAACTTCTGGCTGCTCGCTTAAAAACCAGCGGGCAAAGGAAACAGCATAGGTTCCGATATCGAGCAGGGCGCCGCCAGCCAGTTCGGGATTGAAGAAACGATTCGTTGGATCAGGATCTTTGTAGCTGCCGAAAGGTGCTTGGATCATTTTTAAATTACCTAAGCGGCCACTATCCATCAGTGCGTGAAGCTCATGATACAATGGCATATTGAAGATCGTCATTGCTTCAGCTAAAATCAACTGTTTTTGCTCCGCCAACTCGATCGCTGATTGCAATTCCGCCAAGGTCATCGTAATCGCTTTTTCACATAAAACATGTTTACCTGCCTCTAGAGCCTGGATAATATGCTGATGGTGCTGGCGATTTGGGACAGCTATATATATAATGGAAATATCATCATCAGCCAGTAATTCTTCGTAGCTGCCATAAGCTTTCGGCAAGTTGTATTGCCTAGCGAACTCTTCGGCTTTTTCTAACGTACGCGAGGCACAAGCGGTTAGTTTACTAGTTGTTTGATCAAAGTTTTCTGCAAAACTGTGGGCGATGCCGCCAAGTCCGACGATGCCCCATTGTAGTTCAGTCATAGTGCTCCTCCTAGAATTAAAATTAAGTTTCTTTTTTGTTCAATGTTCAAAAAAAGAGAAAAAAACGGATGCTTTTTCCAAAGTATAGCAGTAAATATTAAAATATTTCAATCCATTTGCCAAAGAGGTGTATTTTTTCTAAAAATTCAGTAGAATAGGTAAGGAGGGATTTTTCGTGAATCAAATTTATTTAGATTTAGTAATCAGTGCAATTTTTGAACAATTTCATACCGAGCAAGACTTTTATGAGGATTATTTAGGCGTTAACGAAGTGCAATGGCAGCAATGGAAAGCAGGCCAAAACAATTTATCGCCTGAAGCAAATCAAAAAATCAAAAACCTGTTCAGTGATTACGAATGGATGTTGAGTCAAAAAGTCATTCGTCAAACGTTTTTATTCCCTGAAAAACGACCAACGGCGGTGGCTGAATATCGTGAGATGAAGACGATTGTCGCGCAAAAATGGATCGCCAGCGGTTTAGCCCAAGTGGAAATGATTCCATTTAAAAATAAAAATGAAGAAGAAAACAATGATTTTATCGACCTGCGTGTAACGATTGATTATGATAATTGGGGTTACAGTGATATACTAAGCTTTCGTTTACCCGCTCATATTCAAAATCAAATCGCCAGTGCCCATAAGAAGACAGCGTTGCTTGATTGGGTGAATGAGAACCTAACGGAAACATACACATCGCTTGACGATTAACGAGAGGATTTTTTAAATTGAAAAAAACAGTAGGACTGCTTTCAGTCATTATTATGTTTGGAATGACCGCCTATTCGCTTTTTTACAGCACTCCAGCAGAATCGGATGCGAAAAAAGAAACTGCTACGACTTATTCATTTGAAAAGAAGAAGACCACTAAGAAAAAGAATGCCGTACAAAAAGCGTTGCCTGATTCTAAGGCTACCGATTGGAATCTAGTGCTGGTAGGACCGAAAAATAAGATTGAAAAAGAAGTTGCTGAAAGTCAGTTGACTACATTGTCAGATAACAGTCATCAGGTCGACAGTCGAATCGCTAAAGACTATGAAGCTTTTTCTGAAGCAGCCACAGAGGCAGGGTTTCCGCTTGTGGTTATCTCCGCTTTTCGTTCCGTAGAATCACAAGTAGAAGTCTTTAATACAAACGTCAATGGATTAATGAGCAGCAATGGAATGACTGAAGAAGAAGCGACAGCGAAAACGAAAGAAACGATTACTGAGCCTGGCTATAGTGAACATCATACTGGTCTGGCGATCGATATCGTTGATCAGGACTGGTATAATTCCTATTCAGGACAAGTTTTAGACGCTTCATATGGCGATCAGCCGGGTGCCAAATGGATCGCTGAAAATGCACCAAAATACGGCTTTATCATTCGTTACCTAAAGGATCGTCAGGATATCACGGGCATTACTTATGAACCATGGCATATTCGATATGTCGGTAAGGAAAATGCTGAGTATATCGCAAAACACGATCTGACCTTAGAAGAATTTTTGAAAGATTTGTCAGCCAAGTAAGGAGGCACTATGCCTAAAAAGACCTATAAAAAACGGAAGTCCAACACTTCGATCCCGCTTATTTTTGCGGGAATCTTAGTAATTGGTTTGGCTTTCGTTTTTTCTTTACATACATTATCTGATTCCGGCGCTGAAAACCAACAGCAAGAAGAGACGGTTTCCCGCCAAGGATTCATCGATCAATTAGTTCCCCACGCAAAGCAACTACAGCAAGGATACGGCGTGCTGCCCAGCATTATATTGGGCCAAGCTATTTTAGAATCTAATTGGGGGCAGTCACAATTGGCCAGCCAATATAAAAATCTGTTCGGTATCAAAGCATCCGGTAATCAACCGAAAGTCAGCCTGGAAACGAAGGAATTTGTCAACGAGCAGTGGATTACCATCCAGGGAGACTTTAAAGTCTATAACTCATGGGAAGAATCTTTGGATGACCACACGATGCTTTTTGTGAATGGAACGAACTGGGATCCGAAGCTTTATGAGGGAGTGCTGATTGCGACCGACTATAAACAAGCTGCCCAAGCTTTGCAAGCTGCCGGATATGCGACTGATCCTGATTATGCCAATAAAATCATCAGTGTGATTGAAACATATAACTTGGATCAGTACGATCATTCATAGTAAACTTGAGTTAGATAAATTCGTTAGGGAGATGGATGCTATGGCAGAAAACAATGTACCGGAAATTATGACTGAGTTGCGAAAAGATATCGTGCGAGTACCGAAAGTGATCGAGAAGGCTTCAGGGATTGTGATCTTTGGCAAAAAAATTCGTTCGATCATCTTTACGACTGATATCGCGATTATTCGAAATACAGATGCGGATGCAGTTATTGCTGTTTATCCGTTTACACCGCACCCTGCAATTACGAAAAGCATTATCGAGGCAGCGGACATTCCAGTTTTTTCTGGAGTAGCCGGAGGCTTGACTCATGGTTCACGTTCAGCTTATATGGGTATGTTTGCAGAATCTCAGGGTAGTTTGGGCGTTGTCGTGAATGGACCGACTCCGGTAGAAACGATCCAAGCAGTCTATGATGTCGTCGATGTCCCTGTGATCGCAACAGTCACATCGAAGTATTCGAAGATCGAAGAGAAGTTAGCTGCGGGTGTTGCCATTATTAATATTAGTGCGGGTAAAGATACAGTCGATGCAGTAAAGCATTTTCGAGAAACGTATCCAGATCTGCCTATCATTGCAACTGGCGGACCAGATGAAGAGACTATTGAAGCAACGATTGATGCTGGGGCGAATGCGATTACTTATACGCCACCATCAAATGGTGTTCTCTTCAGTAAGAAGATGGAAAAATATCGAAAAATGGAATACGATGATGATCATCAATAAAAGAGTATCGAAAACCAGTAATGGTTTTCGCTACTCTTTTTTAGTTTCATTTAAGTTTTATTTGCAATACTTACCTTAAAGATAAGGAAGGTGGGGTGAGCAAAATCAAAAAAGTAATTAACTATTTAGCTATCCTTACACTTTTTCTTTGCGGTGGAATTATTATTCTAAGTAAAACAAATAGTTCACCGGCAAGCAGTCAAACAGTTTCCACTTCAAAAGCAAAAGTAGTCCTAGCGGAGTCCGAGCTGTCGACTAACAAATTAATTGATGTACCGCTGGAAAATCAAAACACTGGTGAGACGCCATTGGAAAATGGTTGTGAGATCACAGCACTATCTATGCTATTAAATTATTATGGATACGGAACGAATAAAAATGATCTGGCCGAAAGGCTGAATTATGTCCCCCTTTATGAAGATGAAGCCGCGGATATCCATGGGAATCCCCATGATGGTTTTGTCGGAAATATTTATGAAGGGTATGAGGCAATGGGTGTAGC
This sequence comes from Enterococcus sp. GPZ-007, assembly GCF_059374735.1. Classification (NCBI taxonomy): domain Bacteria; kingdom Bacillati; phylum Bacillota; class Bacilli; order Lactobacillales; family Enterococcaceae; genus Enterococcus; species Enterococcus sp. GPZ-007. The sequence continues at coordinate 41,959 of NZ_JCAFYN010000017.1, forward strand.
TGTTGAACCAATCGCTGAAGTAGCTAACGACATCGTCCAAGATAATCAGACGGTCGTTGCAAGCAGTGATACCTCATTTGAGGAGTTAACAACTATTGTGCAAGCTGGATCACCTGTTTGGGTAGTGACTACCGTTGATTTTCAAATACCAACAGCTGATGACCTCCAGATTTGGCAAACCACTAGTGGCGAAGTAGAGATATCTCCATTATGCCATGCGGTAGTTATTACTGGTGTAGATGAAAAAAATGTGTATGTCAATGATCCATATGGATATAAAAATCGAATCGTCGATCGTAATGACTTTGAGGAGATTTATCAGTTAATGGGGAGCGAATCCCTTTATTTAATCTAAATAAAGAAGGCACGAAACTTTTCCGTGCCTTTTTCTTATGCAAAAATATGTTGGAAGGTTGGTAATAATTGATCGAAAGAGGTCAGTTCGATATCCTGAATCTGCGAAGTTCCTTCTGGCAATTGGCGATTACGATGGTTTAACCAAAGAGATTGCCAGCCTGCTCGTTTCGAACCGATCACATCATTGTTGAAATTGTCGCCGACATATAACGAGTTTTCAGGATTCAAAGAAAATTGTTTCTTGCCAAGATCAAAGATTTCAACATCAGGCTTTTCATAGCCTGTCGCTTGCGAGATGATGATATTGTCTTCATCGACCCAGTTCAACAATCCTAATTGTAAAATCTTTTTGTACTGATGATCTGTTGGTCCATTAGTGATAATGCTGACAGGCACTTTTTTTGCTTTTAAAAAGTCCAAGGTTTTTTCAACTTCTTGGTGCATCGTGATGGCATCAAGTTCGTCTTCATAAACCTCTTGGAAAGTCAATGCATCTTCATCTGTAATATGAGGATAGTCTAAATCCTTCAAAGACTGGCTGATGCGATGGGAACGCATGTACTCCAATGTCCATTCCTGTGTGATGACTTTGTTAAAGTTTGCATCACTGTGGACGCGAAAACGAGTATAAAGCGGAAGCATATCTTCCTCGCTTACTAAAGGAAATAATTTTTGGACAGCCTTGCGAAATGGTTCTTGTTGATCGTAGATAGTATCATCGATATCAAATACGACAGTTTCAATCAAAATCGACACGCCTTTCATTTTCAGCAAATTTTCAAATAATTACAGTAGCTATTTTAGTACAAAAAATCACACAAAAAAAGGGTAAAATCGTTGATTAGAAAAGGTTTTTACTACTAAAAAAGACAAACCGCAGTCTATCAATTTTCAGTTTTTTTAACTAAAAAAAGATTTCTTTTTGAATTCTAATCTATTATGATTAGAATAAAGAATCTGAGAGGCGGAGAAGAGCTATGCGCAGAAAAAAAAGACAAGTTACGGATTTGGCAGCAATCAAAAATCTTGTGGAGAAATCACAGGTAGTCCGCATCGCACTAAACGGAGAAGATTACCCTTATGTAGTTCCAGTAAACTATGGGTATGAGTGGAAAGATGAACAGCTGAACTTATATGTACATGGCGCCAATGAAGGGAAAAAGGTGTCGATGATCAAAGATAATCCAAAAGTTGCGATTGAAATGGATGGAAATCACAAATTGGTTGAAGGCAACAGGAATGCGGCAACCTATTCCTATGCGTACCAAAGCTTGATCGGTTTCGGCACGGCGGATCTTTTAGAGGATCTGGAAGAGAAAAGAAAAGCTTTGATCCTCTTAATGGATCATGCCGCAAAAGGAGCCGATTACGATGAAATTCCTGAAGCTATGCTAAAGCGTACAGGGATCATCAAAATCACGTTAGATTCTTACACGATGAAGGAAAATGTTCATCCAGACGATAAATAAAAAGTTTCCCAGCCGCATGATTAAAACGGTTGGGAAACTTTTTATTTACTGATTTTTTTTAAACGATATTCTTCAAAATGAGCAGCGTCCCCACGGCTCTGAACTCTGGCGTAAATACCCATCAAGACCGCGCCGATAGTATTGGTTAGCAGATCGCCCATCGTATCCATCAGTGCTTCACGACCAACTAATAATTTACCAGCAGAAGTAGCATAACGTTGAAGATTCATATCAGCGACTGTGTCACAGAGAAATTCCCAGAACTCCCAAAAAACGCCGCATACTCCAGCAAAGGCAAAGCCGAATAGCAGGAAGAGCCAAGGAGATGTCTTACTGATGTCGGCGTCCTTCATAAAGAAGCCAATCAATCCATAGCCCATTGCCGTCAAGACCATAGGACTAACAGTGTGCAGAATCTTATCCCAGAAGGAAACGATCGAGATCATATGCAATGAAGTTCCTAAGAAGACCGAGATGACTAAGAAAAACCAATAGAAATAAACAATTTTATCAGGTAAAACAATATTGAATAATTTTGTAATGATTTCAGGTAAGAAGATCAAGGCCACACCGGCTAAACATTCAATCACAAAGATGACACCTTGTTTCGTAGAATATTTGCCGATCACAAATTCGTAAATATTATAAATCAAACAGATTGCTGCAAAGATCAAGAGACCTAAGCGATATTTTTTATAAGTCATGGAAATCACTACCTTCTATAAAAGATTTGATTTGTTCCAATAACGCTTTTTCCGTGCTAACGATCGTTCCATTCAGTTTGATCAGTCCGACTGTATAAAGGTTCAAGTAATGAAATTGATTTTCGGCCGGAGTTTGCAATGCTTCCAATTTTTTGTGATTGTCGGCACCTTGCTGACGGGAATCCGTGTATAACGCGATGACGGGAATTCCTTTGGCGTAAGCCACACCGATTTCGGAAGCAACACCGGCATCAATTGTTAAGCCATCCAATAAAGCAACCATCAGATCACTTTTCAGTACTTCCTCAGTATCGGCGAGTGCAATCATTTTACTGTCAGCGTAAGCCGATTTATCATTAATGCCCTCATTTTCCTGCGGTAAGTAAATAGTCAGTTCTGGATCAAGTTCACGAATTTTTTCAACTAAGTATTTATTATAAAATAAGTCGCTTTGCGCAAATAACGGTGCGGCGAAGTAAATGTGTTTAGAAGTAGTCACTAAAATAAGCCTCCATATCTGGGATCGTTGTTTCTAATAATTCTATTGCCTTTTTGTCGGCTTCCAGCCGCTCAATTCGAGCGAGATAAGCTGCCCGCCGATAATTCATCAGCATACAGGTTAATGTCTGGATGTTCAAACCGATTCGTTTTCCCTTCGGTTGATCGGAAATACTCAATTCGCCAGCTTCATTCCAGCTGAGGGCGAAAATACCGTTGTTCCATTCTGCAACCGGATCTTCGACAACAAAATAGAAAGGATCGACCGGTTTCTCAAATGGGTATCCCAATAAAAATTCCTTCACGTCGACGATTCGCGCCATAAAGAAGGGAGCGATCGTTTCGGTGATCTCGCTATCGTCCAGCAAGAAGGACAGTGGTTCATTTTTAAAAATATCACCTTTGACCCAATAAACCATCGAAAAATGAGCACTGATAAAGTTCCAAAGACCATTGCGAGCTTCTTGGTTTAGATAGAACATTTCTTTGATATGGAAGACCTCATCAGAAATCCAGTAAAAGAGTACCCCGGTTGGTTTCTTGTCTGCATCGTAATAAATCGCCGCGATACGTTCCTCTTCATTTTCGAAACGCCAATACTCTTCCCAGTTCAATTCTTTGCGGATCATTGCCCCATGATTGTTTAGGGCAAATTCATGATAGACCTGATAAACATCTGGATCATCGACCTCTCTGCGTTCAACAATGCCTGGCAAATCCACTTGCTTCGGTAATTGGGTATCTTTGATCTTGAAGCTGAGCTTATCAGACATGATCTCCCAGCCTTTGCGGCGATAGTAGGGGATATTGTAAGGATACAGGTACGAGATCCATTGCTGATCCTCGCGCATCTGGACTAATGCCTTTTTGATTAAATCCTTCATTAATCCGTGGTTGGCATATTCGGGATAAGTACCGACTCCGGTCACTCCGCCCATTTGACACAGCTTTCCGTGAATATTGACTTCGCAGGGGTAGATCGCGATCTGAGAAATCAGTTTGTCCTCATGGAACCAGCCAAAAACTTTCGATTGCTCCAAGACCGGTTTTTTCGCACGAACCATCTCCCGTTTATTTTCGTATCCGCTGTTTTCAATGTCACTTTCGGTTACTTGAAAAACATAACTCAACAACTCATCATATTGAGCCAAATGCTCTTCACCGACTGGCTTTAAGACTAGTTGTTTCCTAAAGTCATTATCCATTTTTTCATCTCCCATTATCATTAGGTGAGCCATTCCACTAAACTACTCAAAATAGCTAGTAGATTTGAGCCTCAAATTTATCCTATATTCTAAGTATAGCAAAACCAGAATGATATTTCTCTTACTGACTTTTAGAAATAGGGGAAAAGACTTTTTTTCTATTCCGATCGTTGGTATAATTGACAGTGCTGATTAAAAGAAATGAGGAACTTTGATGAATATAGAAGAAATGAAGAAACGCCAAGAGATGATTCGTAACTTTTCGATCATCGCGCATATTGATCACGGGAAGTCGACTCTGGCTGACCGAATCCTAGAACAAACCAACACCGTAAGTTCCCGAGAGATGCAAGAGCAATTGTTGGACTCAATGGATCTTGAACGTGAACGTGGAATCACGATTAAATTGAATGCAGTGGAATTGCATTATACTGCTAAAGATGGACAAACATATATCTTCCATTTGATTGACACACCAGGACACGTCGACTTCACTTATGAAGTTTCACGAAGCTTGGCAGCCTGTGAAGGGGCAGTCCTAGTTGTAGACGCGGCACAAGGAATCGAAGCGCAAACTTTAGCGAATGTTTATTTGGCGCTAGATAATGATTTGGAAATCTTGCCAGTCATCAATAAAATCGATTTGCCAGCCGCTGATCCAGAACGCGTTCGTAAGGAAATCGAAGACGTGATCGGGATTGACGCTGAGGACGCAGTTTTGGCGAGTGCCAAAACAGGTATCGGAATCGAAGAAATTTTAGAGCAAATCGTGACGAATGTTCCTGCTCCAAGCGGGGAATTGGACGCTCCTCTAAAAGCGTTGATCTTTGATTCGGTATATGATAGTTATCGTGGTGTTGTTTTAAATGTTCGTATTACAGATGGAATCGTTCGCCCCGGTGATAAAATTCAACTGATGAGTAACGGTAAAATCTTTGATGTGACAGAAGTCGGAGTATTCTCACCAAAAGCTGTTCAACGGGATTACTTGATGGTAGGTGACGTTGGTTATATCACTGCCAGCATCAAATCCGTTCAAGATACCCGTGTCGGTGATACTGTGACACTGGCTAATAATCCAGCTGAAGAGGCGTTAGATGGCTATCGCACGATGAATCCGATGGTGTTCTGTGGTCTGTATCCGATCGACACATCTCGTTATAATGATTTGCGTGAAGCATTGGAAAAACTGCAATTAAACGATGCGGCCTTACAATTTGAACCAGAAACTTCTCAAGCTCTAGGCTTTGGTTTCCGTTGCGGCTTCTTAGGGCTACTGCACATGGATGTCGTCCAAGAACGTCTGGAACGTGAATTCAATCTTGAATTGATCACGACTGCACCATCCGTTATCTATCATGTAAACTTGACCGACGGCACACAGTTAGTGGTCGATAATCCAGCTGCTTTTCCCGATCCTTCGACTATTCAAAATGTTGAAGAACCATACGTGAAAGCCAATATCATGGTTCCGAACGAATACGTTGGTGCTGTCATGGAGCTTTCTCAACGGAAACGCGGCGAATTTATCACGATGGATTACTTAGATGATTATCGGGTAAATGTTGTTTACCATATTCCATTATCAGAAATCGTCTTTGATTTCTTCGATAAATTGAAATCAAGCACAAAAGGTTATGCTTCACTAGATTATGAGTTGGCCGACTATCGTGAAAGCCGCCTAGTCAAAATGGATATTCTTTTGAATGCAGAAAAAGTCGATGCCTTGAGCTTCATCGTTCACCGTGAATTTGCACAAGAACGCGGGCGTGCCATCGTTGAGAAATTAAGAACCTTGATCCCACGCCAACAATTCGAAGTACCGATCCAAGCAACTATCGGCACGAAGATCGTTGCCCGTACCGATATCAAAGCTTTGCGTAAAAACGTATTGGCGAAATGTTACGGTGGGGATGTCTCTCGTAAACGTAAATTACTAGAGAAGCAAAAAGAAGGTAAGAAGCGGATGAAACAGATCGGTTCCGTTGAAGTACCGCAGGAAGCGTTCATGGCTGTTCTGAAAATGGACGACCAGGATAACGCGAAATAGCTTGTTTTCAATGGGAAACCCTATTAAATCAACCTTTTCGAGTGGCGTAAAATTCGTGATTTACCCGTTTAAAAAAATTTAAACTGTCATACGGTTGTCACGGCAGTATTAAAATTAACAAAAATGGAATATTTTCCTTGAAGGTTTTTAACCGTCAGCGTATGATGAAAGCATCTCATAGGAGGTGCTTTTTTCATGTCTGAAAATATAAGTGGAGAATTTCTTAAATCTTTAAGGAAAGAGAAAAAAATGTCTCAAAAGAAGCTGGCCGACTTAGCGGGGATTTCGCAAAGTGCTTTAGTCAAGTATGAAAAAGGAACAAGGAAAATTCCAAAAGATGTAGATGTTACACTAAGTAAAATTCTGAATGTAGAAACTCTATTAAAAGGTGAGAAGGATAGAGTTGGGCTTCTTATTGATCAACTAATTGCATACAGAGACATGAACAAGTTACTCAATAAAGAGTTGGCTACTAAAGTAGGGACTAGTGAAGTATCACTTAGTTATGTTTTAAACGGAAAGAGAAAACCATCGAAGGAAATGCAACAAAAAATTGCTGTATTCCTCTCTAACGATGGTAAAGAAATTTTGATGGATATAAAACAAGATGACGGTTCGTTTAAATTACCCATCGTCGATAAAATAGCGATGGGAAAACGAATCCAAGAGATTCGGAAAAATCGAGGTGAGACACTGGAAAAATTTGGTAAGAACTTTACTCGACCAGCAGGTAAGAATGTTGTAAATAGATGGGAAAAAGGTGCGAACATTCCTGATATTGAAAGATTAATGAATGTTGCCTATCTTGGGAAAGTGACTGTCCCTTATATTTTGTATGGCGAGACTTTTAGCAAGATGTTGAAAAGGGGAAATACGATTAACCAATTTGAAAAGTTGGATTCTTTCCGGATGGGACTAAGATTCAGAAAAATTCGAAGGGATTATCGTTTAGAAAGAGAAGACTTTGGAAAGTTTTTTTCACCGCCTATTACAAAATGGTCAATGGACAAGTACGAGAACGGAAAAGATATCCCAAATACCGACCGCATTATTCAGTATGCCTATATAGGAAAAGTCTCTTTGGAGTTTTTGATATATGGTATCTGACAATTTTTGAAAAGAATAGTTTTAAACATTTGAGACATTCAGAGATGGGTGTCTCTTTTTTATTACCCAAATGGGAAAGGAGATTATTTATATGAAAAAGCCGAGATTTAAAAATTGGCGATTATTTGCGACTTTAGCTCTATTAAGTCAAACAATTGGCGGATCAATTGGTCCTACGATTGCTCTGGCCGATGAAATTACTCATCCACAAACGGTAACCGTGGAACTTGATTTAGCACATCAGTATGCTGTCGAAGGAACTTTCAGTGATGGACACCAAATGTCAGAGGTCACTGTTCCACATTATGCTATCTACAATGGCGTGAAACAAGATATTTTCTGTATTGAACCAGGAGTTCCAATTTATAATGAGTTCACTCCTGGGTATGAGAAAAATCCATTGCCTGATATGCCGGAGAAAGCCAAATTAGTTTCCGTTTTATGGAAAAAAGCCGGCACAGATGTAGATACTCATATTGTGGCACAGAAGATGATCTGGCAAGAAGTTAACGGCTACACCCTTCACTCAATCAAACGTTCGGATGGTAGTGCCGTAAATATTGCAGCTATTGAGGCAAAAATTAACAAAGCAATCGCGGACTATCAGAAGAAACCAAGCTTCCATAATAGCACGGCTAAAACAGTGTTAGGTCAATCAACTACTGTAACGGATACAAATAATTTGAATTTGTCAGAATTCGATGAGGTTGTAGAAAATACCGCAAATATTGATTATCGTGTTAATGACAATCAATTGGTCATCACACCGAATGCCAATTCAAAAGAAAGCGGTGTGTTGACACTTAAGAAATCTGTTGGAACTGGAACACCGGTTGCTTATAAGATGGCTGGTCAACAAACCCTGATGGCTGGGGCGATTGATAAACCGAACACTTACACGATCAAAATTGATGTGGAAACGGAGGGTTCTTTAAAGATTAAAAAAGTCGATAAAGAATCAGGTGATGTTGTACCGGGAACGGTTTTCCATTTAGACTTTGGAAAAACTTTGCCTACAAAAGACGTGACTACTGACAAAGAAGGTATTGCGACATTGGATGGGATTCCTCATGGTACAAAGGTAACCATTACTGAAAAATCAGTGCCGGCGCCTTATACGATTGATACCACACCTATGACTGCCACGATTAAAGCAGGTGAAACCATTTCCGTGACTTCAAAAAATACGCGAGAAAAAGGTCAAATCATTCTGGATAAAACCGGAGTTGAAACAGGAAATGATCTTTGGAACGACGATTATTCTTTAGCTGGCAATACATTTGCTATTCGCAAAGATAGCCCAACTGGTGAAATCGTTCAAGAAATAATCACGGATGAAAAAGGCCATGCAGAAACTCCAAAAGAGATTGCTAACGCGTTGGAATTAGGAACCTATTACGTGACCGAAATCAAAGCATCTAACGGCTTCGTGAATACTTTCAAACCCGTAAAAGTCGAATTAAAGTATGCCAATCAAACGGTAGCCCTTGTGACCAGTAACGTAAAAGGGCAAAACCAAGAAATCACTGGTGAAACCACTTTGACAAAAGAAGACAAAGATACCGGTAATGAAACTCAAGGGAAAGCTGAGTTTAAAGGAGCTGAATATACTCTCTTTACTGCAAAAGATAGTCAAGCTGTTAAATGGAGTGAGTCTTTTAAGCCAGAATTAGTGAAAGGAACGAAAGCTTCTGATGAAACGATGACTTTGACTTTAGATGAAAAGAATCAAGTTGCCGTTAAACATCTGGCGATTAACGAGTATTACTGGCAAGAAACCAAAGCACCTGAAGGATATTCTTTGGATGAAACGAAGTATCCTGTTTCCATCAAAAAGGTGGATGATAGCGAAAAAAATGCTGTGATTACCCGAGATGTTACGGCAAAAGAACAAGTGATTCGCTTTGGGTTTGATTTCTTCAAATTCGCCGAATCAGCTACGGGAACTGCCGAAACTGGCTTCAATGATCTGACTTTTAAAGTATCGCCATTGGAAGGAACCAATGAAATCACAGGCGCTGAAGATGAAGCGACCACAGCTTATAACGAGCAACTAGGTTTTGATGGCTATGGCAAGTTTGAAAATCTTCCTTATGGGGATTATTTACTTGAAGAAGTAGAAGCCCCAGAAGGATTTCAAAAGATTACACCATTAGAAATCCGTTCTACTTTTAAAGAAAATAAAGAGGATTACGCCAAGAGTGAGTATGTCTTCACCATTACCGAAAAGGGACAAAAACAACCGATTAAGACGGTGACCGTTCCTTACGAGAAACTGACGAACAACGAATTTTCCGTTAGTTTGAATCGTTTGATGCTTTATGATTTGCCTGAGGAAGAAGATAGTTTGACTTCCCTTGCGACTTGGAAAGACGGGGACAAAGAATTGACTAGCCTTGATTCTACCGAGCTAATTGATAAGTTGAGCTATAACTTGCATGAAATCAAAGAAGACTGGTATGTGGTAGCGCAAGCCATTGATGTAGAAGCCACAAAAGCTGCTCAAGAAAAAGATGAAAATGCCAAACCAGTCGTGATTGCGGAAACAACGGCCACCTTGGCGAACAAAGAAAAAACAGGAACTTGGGAAATTCTGCATAAATTAACCGCCGAACAAGTTTTGGATAAAACCATCGTCTTATTCAACTATGTGTATGAAAATAAGGAAGCCTTTAAAGCAGGCGATGAGCCAGTAGCGAAGGATGCTAGTTTGAATAACCAAGCCCAAACTGTCAATTGTACGGTGGAGCGTCATGTTTCCATCCAAACAAAAGCCCACTTAGAAGACGGTTCGCAAACTTTCACTCATGGTGACGTGGTAGATATGTTTGATGATGTGTCCATTACCCATGATGTACTGGATGGCTCAAAAGAAGCTTTCGAAACAATTCTGTACGCCTTATTACCAGATGGCACGAACAAAGAAATTTGGAAATCTGGCAAAATTGATTACGAAGTGAATGACAAAGAATTTACCAAAACCGTGCTTGCGGAAAAAGTAGACACTGGAAAGTTTCCAGAAGGTACAAGTTTTACCTTTAAAGAAAATAACTACGACAAAGATGGAAACATCAATGGAAAACACAATGAAGATTTGAAAGAAAAATCTCAAACCTTAACTCCAAAAGAAGTTCCGACAACACCAAGTACACCAGAACAACCGGAAACACCAACGGTTCCAAGTGGCTCTCAAGAATCTAGTCCTACAGTGAAGACATTCCCTCAAACCGGGGAGAAAAATTCCAATGTGCTACTGTTCATTGGTTTTACCTTGATCTTTGCGACGGCGGGCTATTATTTCTGGAATCGCCGGAACTAAGGTGATGAGATGAAACAAGTAAATAGGAAGAACCAACGTGCGCGACCGCCTCCTAAAAAAGTGGTCGCGCTATTTTTGTATCCAAAACTAACAATGAAAAGAGGAAAAAAAGATGGAATTGAAATTTGTTGTGCCAGATATGGCCGAAACCTTTGGAAAGATAAGTTATGCCGGAGAAGGAGAAGTTTTAAAAGAAGGATATGGTCGGAATACTACGATGGTTGGCCGCAGTTATCATTTGTATTCCAGTAAACAACGGGCTGATGATATTGAAGTGGTGGTAGCTGCGGAAGCCGGCGAAAAGGATTTTGACCAAGACCAACCACTAAAAGCCGTGAATCCCCATTTGGTTGCCAAAGGCTATGAAATTGAGAATCGTGGGTTTACCGATTACGTGTTGTATGTCGATGATTTAGTGAAAGCATAGGAGGAAAAGAAGATGAGATTAACAGAAGGTATTGTCGTAGATTCAGGATTAACCTTTGGGAAGTTGCGGTTTTCCGCATTACGTCGAGAAGTACGCAAGCAAAATGAGGACGGAACGGTTAGTAACGAGGTAAAAGAACGAACCTATAATTTGAAATCCTCCGCGCAAGGTCGAATGATTCAAGTTAGTATTCCGGCAAATGTGCCCCTACGCGAGTTTGCTTATGATGCAGAGGTAGAGCTGGTCAATCCAATCGTGGATACCGTTGCCAATTATCTTTTTCGAGAAGGAACCACTGTCAATTGGTTCATTAAGGCAGATGATTTAGTCTTGAAACGGCAACCGAATCAAGGAAATCCTACGAACCAAAATGAAGGAAAGAAATAGGTGAAAAGAATGGAAATTAATGTTGAACATATTTTAGATTGTCTCGATCGTTATGGCAAAGGAGAACTAACCAAAGAACAAGTCAACGAGGATTTGACGATAGGCGAAAAAGTATTTCTTATTATGAATCAGGATTTTTTTGAAACCGATGAGGAAGATTTTGACGTACTAAAATGGTTGGATGAAGAAGAGTCTTTCTTTATGGTTGTCGAAGTCAATGAAAGTTTATGTCGTCAAGCAGAATCAGTTTTAGAAGAAATTGGTGTGGAGATGCCGGATGCCATTGAAGGTTTCTTAACGCAATTGGTTGAAACAAAACAACTCTCCGTAGCAGTAAATGACTAGCATAACTTTTTTAAAATTGCCCAATGAAATCCTATTGGGCTTTTTCGACTGGAGGTGGAAACCATCAAAATGTACAAAGGACATCGCATACGCGCAGGAGATCAGCATTTGGTTTATCACTTTGTTCTTGGCTGGCTAATTGCTTTGTTCATCGGTTGTATGGGTGTCATTTATTTTCAAGAGCTTAGACAAATTGATATTTCCAAGCTATCATTTTCCACTAGTGAAATCGTTTGGTCCATGAAAGATTTAGTATGTCTGCTTGGAAGTCTCGCTCTTTCAGGAGCTATGATGTTACTTTATATTCATTTTTTTCCTGATCATTGGCGAAGTTTATGGCATCGACAAAAGCTAGCCCGAATGATTCTAGAAAACCATTGGTATGAAGTGAAACAAACTCAAAGTGAAGGTTTTTTCAAAGATTTGAATAGTAGTCGGACCAAAGAGAGTATCAGTTACTTCCCCAAAATTTATTATCGAATGAAGGATGGCTTACTTTCCATTCGCGTTCAAATTTCACTAGGAAAATATCAAGATCAACTGTTGAAGCTAGAAAAGAAGTTAGAAAGCGGACTGTATTGTGAGTTAGTTGAAAAGGAACTCAAAGACTCCTATGTGGAATACACCTTGTTATACGATATGATTGCCAATCGAATTGGAATTGAAGAAGTAGTGGCAGAAAACGGGACTCTGCGATTGATGAAAAATCGAGTATGGGCGTATGATTCTTTACCTCATATGTTAATCGCTGGTGGAACAGGTGGTGGGAAGACCTATTTCTTACTCACCATTATCCAAGCTTTATTGAAGTCGGATGCAGAATTGTTTATCCTAGATCCCAAAAATGCGGACCTAGCCGATTTAAGTACAGTGATGCCTCATGTTTATTCCCAAAAAGAAGAAATTTCTGTATGTGTGGAAGATTTTTACGAACGCATGATGGCTCGTGGCAAGGCAATGAAAGAAATGCCAAACTACAAAACAGGAGAGAATTATGCTTATCTTGGACTTCCGCCAAACTTTTTAATATTTGATGAATACGTGGCTTATATGGAAATGTTAACAACGAAGGAGAGTGCGGTGATTTTAAATAAGCTCAAACAAATCGTGATGTTAGGTCGTCAATTTGGTTTCTTTCTGATTTTAGCTTGTCAAAGACCCGATGCGAAATATTTAGGAGATGGAATTCGCGATCAGTTCAATTTCCGGGTGGCTTTGGGTCGCATGAGTGAACTTGGGTATTCCATGATGTATGGCGAAGTTGATAAAAACTTCTTTACGAAACGAATCAAAGGTCGAGGCTATGTAGATACAGGTGGGAGTGTGATTAGTGAATTTTATACACCACTTGTTCCAAAGGGATATGGTTTCTTGGAATCCATCAAACAAGTAGCGCAATCAAAAGAAAAATGACAGCTACAGAGAAATTTAGTCTTCTAGGGTATCGGACTAAAAGTATGATAAACTAATGATGAAAGCGTCAGGAGGTGCAATAAAAATGACAGAGGATTATTCTTTACAGTATGCTAAAGAGAACAAAAAAGTATTAATTTCTTCGATTACTGATGGGAAAGAAAAAGAGGAAGAAAAGACTGCCATTTTTATGGCTGGAAGTCCTGGGGCTGGAAAGACTGAGGCTGCACAAACTTTGACGGCATTGAATAGTAATCTTTGTGTAATCGATGCTGATAAATTTCGTGAATTATTCCCAGGTTATGTTGGGAATAATTCAGATGAATTTCAACGAGGATCAGCACTTTTGGTAGATGCGGCTCTCGATTTGGTTCTTAAAAAGGGTTATAGTTTTATTCTTGATGGGACTTTTGCAACTTTTAAGGTAAATCAAAATATTGAACGGGCACTCAAAAAGAATTATAATGTGCTTGTCTATTATGTTTATCAAGATCCATTTATTGCTTGGGACTTTACTAAAAAGCGAGAAGAAGTTGAAGGCCGTTTTGTTCCTAAAGAACGTTTTATCAATGCTTTTTTCCAATCGAGAAAAAATTTGATGCGGGTGAAAAAACAATTTCAAGAGAAAGTAACTATCAATATTTTAGTGAAGGATTTTCAAAATACGATTTCTGATTTTCTAATGGATATTGATAATGTTGAACTAGCATTACCAATCAGTTATACGAAAGAAAGATTGGAGGAAGAGCTACATGACTGAGAAAGAAAAAGTTGAAGAAATTATGGAGAAGTATAACCGTAACTTTTCTACACTACAAAAGAATGCCTCTGCAAAAGAGCTGAAGACAGTCTTTAAATTTGTAGCAGATGAATCCAACCGCAAACAACGAGAATTGATTGGTTTGGATAAAGAAAAATAAATTTGAAATTGAAATAGTTTTAAGAGCCAAGAGCAAAAATGTTCTTGGCTTTTTTCTTTGCAATGACTGAGGTGATGTATGACATTTTTAGATTTATTCGCCGGGATTGGTGGATTTCGCTTAGGTATGGAACAAGCGGGCCACCAGTGTATCGGTTTTTGTGAAATTGATGAATTTGCCCGGCGGAGTTATAAGGCAATCCATGATACAAGGAAGGAGGTGGAAATGCATGACATCACAAGTGTATCAGACGAGTTTGTTCAATCCCTCGGACCAGTGGACATCCTTTGCGGCGGATTTCCGTGCCAAGCTTTTTCAATTGCGGGAAAGCGGCAAGGATTTTCCGATACTCGAGGTACTTTATTCTTTGAAATCGCTCGGTTCGCCACTCTTCTCCAACCTAAGTTTTTATTCCTTGAGAACGTCCGGGGATTGCTCAATCACGAAGGAGGGGCTACGTTCGAGACAATCCTCCGAACGCTGGATGGATTGGGGTATGATGTGGAATGGCAGGTGCTTAACTCAAAGGCCTACGTTCCCCAAAACCGTGAGCGGGTCTTCCTTATCGGACATTCTCGAGACGAATGTACCGAACAAGTATTTCCTATCATTGGATCGTCTGCAACATCTGATCAAAACATCAGAAACTTGGTAAATATCAATCCTTCTAATCGAGGCATGGGTGGCCAAGTCTATGGTTCAGATGGGGTAGCGCCCACCTTAACTGGTGATGAAGGAATCAAAATAGCCTTACCCACGAACGAGGGAATTTCTATAGCGGGTATGTTGCCGGGGAATTTTGAACAAGGAAATCGGGTCTATGAGGTAACCGGAACAGCTCCCACCTTGTCAACGAAACAAGGGGGAACGAAAATTATGATTCGAAGAAATAAAACAGAATATCAAGAAGCGAAGCCAGGGGACAGTGTGAACCTGGCTTTTCCTAACTCCACAAGTCGCCGAGGCCGTCTGGGAAAACAAAGTGTGCATACTTTACTAACAGGAGATCAACAAGCGGTTGTCACAGATCAGTATCAGATTCGGAAGCTAACACCTAGGGAGTGCTGGCGACTTCAAGGCTTTCCCGATTGGGCTTTTGACCGAGCCTCTCAAGTCAATTCAGATAGTCAGTTGTATAAACAGGCCGGAAACTCTGTAACAGTTCCGGTCATTTTTGATATTGCTAGAAGGTTAAGGGAGGTGAAAGCACATGATTTATGATGAGTTGATTGGAGAAATCTACTGGGTGATTGGCAAGATTCAGTCAGATCCGGAATTGGAAGAAGAACTGTACCGGCTCAATTTCGATATTCTAAAAAATGGGGTGAAGGTCCCTGGTGATTCATATGTAATGGACGAAGAAACCGATGATCGAATGGAGCTGAATCAAATCATCAGTGAATTGGAACGGATTGCGGACCTTGCCAAAGAACCTGATATCCGCCAATACTTGTTCGAGATAAAAGCAGAACTGGAAATTGAGGGGATTACCGCGGAGTAACAGGTAAATAAACCACTGATAGGCGCTGACCGCGGGGGATTTGCGAAGCAGAAATCCTCCGTGGTGCTGTGCCTGTTCATGGACGGCGCCAGCCGGCCATGATGTCTCACCCCCCGTATCTAACAGGGGGGTACAAAAACACAAAAAATAAACAAGCAACCATTAAAAATGCTTGTTGAATCAAGGATATTAAGTAATTTGCATAGGTGTTAACTCATTTGAAAAAGTTAACACCTTGAATTTGGAGGTGAGAACTTGGCACAACGGAATTTAGATTATCGGTTATTAAAAGACCGACGCAACGAATATGGCGTTTCACAAAATAAATTGGCTACGGCTTGTGGGCTTAGTCGTCCCTATTTAAATCAGATAGAAAATGGTGGTGTAACTGCCTCTATAAAGACCATGAGAAAAATTTTTGACCAACTGGAAAGTTTCAATCCCGATTTGCCTTTGACATTACTGTTTGACTATGTAAGGATTCGTTTCCCCACAACGGATGTACGAAAAATTATCCAACAGATTCTTCATTTGAAATTTGAGTATATGCTCCATGAAGATTACGCCTTTTACTCCTATCAAGAACAATACGTCATGGGAGATATTGTGATGATGTTATCTCATGAAGAAGATAAAGGAGTACTTTTAGAATTAAAAGGGCGTGGTTGTCGACAGTTTGAAACTTTTTTACTCGCCCAAAAGCGTAGCTGGTACGACTTTTTCGAAGATTGTCTAAAAGCTGGGGGCGTGATGAAACGCTTGGATTTGGCAATCAATGATCGAGCGGGACTATTGGATATTCCGGAGTTAACGAAAAAATGTCAGAAGGAGGAATGTATCTCTTTATTCCGTACCTTTAAAAGCTACCGTTCTGGGGAACTGTTAAAAGCTGATGAAAAGGATGGCATGGGCAATACCTTGTATATTGGGAGTCTCAAAAGTGAGGTTTATTTCTGTCTCTATGAAAAAGACTATGAACAATATATCAAACTCGGGATTCCTTTAGACCAGACTGAAACGAAAAATCGGTTTGAGATTCGCTTGAAAAATGACCGTGCCTATCATGCGATTCAGGATTTGTTAAAAGGTCGCAGCATTGAAAGTACCACGTTTTCCATTATCAATCGTTACTTGCGATTTGCGGATAAAGTGGAAGGAAAACGGCGAACCAACTGGCCCTTAAATGAACAATGGGGGCGTTTCATTGGTCGGAATCGGAAAGAGATTCAATTAACCTCTGAGCCGAAACCGTATACCATTGAACGAACATTGAACTGGTTAGGGCGACAAGTAGCGCCTACGTGGAAGATGGCCAAGGAGTTGGATCGATTGAATCAGACGACTTACATCCAGGATATGGTACACAATGCGCGCTTATCAGATCGGCATAAAAAGATTTTGGAGCAACAAAGCATGGAAATTGAAGACTTAATTATATGAGAAGAGGAATCACGATGGGAATTGTAAAAGATATTTTATTGGTGTTTGGTGGCAGTATGCTTGGTGTTACCGTGATGTGCTTGATGAATGCTAGTTCAGCTGCGGACCGAGCAATGGAAAAGAAAGGAAAGTGACGAGATGAATTTCGGACAAAATTTATATCAATGGTTTTTAACCAATGCCCAATCCTTAGTCTTATTGGCGATTGTAGTCATTGGGTTATTTTTAGGATTTAAGCGAGAGTTTTCCAAACTGATTGGCTTTTTGGTGATTGCCTTAATTGCAGTGGGATTGGTTTTCAACGCTTCTGGTGTGAAAGATGTCCTACTCAATTTGTTTAACCGAATTGTCGGAGCTTAGGAGGAACCACTGTGGAACAGATGCGTATTTATATTGCGAACCTTGGGAAATACAATGAAGGTGAGTTGGTGGGTGCGTGGTTTACCCCACCTGTCGATTTTGATGAAGTCAAAGAACGGATTGGATTAAATGATGAGTATGAGGAATATGCGATCCATGATTATGAGTTGCCTTTCGAGATTGATGAATATACACCAATTGAGGAAATTAACCGGTTGTGTGGCTTGGCAGAAGAATTGAAAGATACACCAATTAGCGAAGTTGCCTCAGAAATCCAACATGCATTCTTCAATTCCTTTGAAGAAATGGTGGAGCATGTGGATGACATTATCTGTTATCCCGATTGTAATGATATGAGTGATGTTGCGTATTATCTAATTACCGAATCTGGAGATTTTGGCGAAGTACCGGAACACTTGAAGACATATATTGACTTTGATGCTTGTGGTCGCGATTTGGAGATTGGAGGGAATTATCTGGTTACTAGTCGAGGGGTTTTTGAGTATACAGAGTGATAATGTACTGTATATGGTGTTGAATCACCTTTTTATTATGTCACAAACACAATATATAGTGTGCGAGGCGAAGAGCATATGGTATAATATTTACCGTAGAATTAATTTTGAAATGAGGTAATATTATGGCAAATATTCAAAAAAGTTTTATTAATTTTCATAATTCAATTAGATTGGATGTGGAAGACAATACTTTACTTAAGGACTATAAAGACCAAGTCATTGATGGATTAAAAGAGCACTTACCTGATGATGTGAAATTTGAAACTTTTTTACAGGGAAGCTATTCTGTTTATACCGGAATAAAAAGCTGTGATGAAAAAATTGATTTTGACATCGATATTGCAGTTGCTTTCGAAATTGATCATATGGTCTATGAAGATCCACGGAAGCCTAAACTGTGGGTAAAAGAAGCGCTAGTTGAAATTTTTCCTGATGCTCAAGTTAATTTAAAAGTACCTTGTGTAACTGCTACATTTACTGGAAAAAAGACAGAAGAAAATGTGCATGTTGATGTTGCGGTTTATGCTAGAGAAGATGAAAATTATTTTTTAGCAAAAGCAAAAGAATTCAGTGCTCCCGAAAACCGATGCTGGGAGGAGGCTGATCCCAAAGTATTAAAAGAGAAAATTAATTGTCACGTAGCAGATCCAGATGATCGAAAACAATTTCGAAGATGTATTCGCTATTTAAAAAGATGGAAAGATAATAATTTTAACCAAGAATACAAACCAACAGGAATTGGACTTACAATTAATGTGATGGATGCGTTCCTAGTTAAGAAGTCCACCGATTTTTTAACTGGAAAAGTTCAGTATAATGATATGGAATGTATGAAACAAATTGTTTCTTCGCTGAAAGATTTATTTGTGTATGAGCACAATGAAACAGATGGTTGGCATTATCGTCTACATGCATTTCTTCCAGTGAAACCTAACAGTGATGCCTATTCAAAAATGACAGGTAATCAGATGAGTGATTTTAAAAACAAGCTTTCTAAATTATATGATGATTTGATTTTCGCTATCGATACCGAAGATGAGCATGATGCTACAAAACGATTAAATAATCAATTTGGAGAAGATTTTTTAATTATTTCAGAAGAAGAAGTTACAGAAAATAACTTAAGAAATGCATTTGTTACAGACTATCCGAGTGCTTAGGTTGGTGTTGAAGATTGGATTATACTGAGATTTTAAAAGAAAAGTTAACAGATGTTGTGCGCTTATTCGACGGTAATTACTACGGGGATTTTTCATTTGCTACAATTGGAAAGTTGCGATTAAAAATTGAAGTACCAAAACATTTTCCGTTGGTACTCCCTAAGATTTACATTCATAATTTTGATAATTTAAGACTTTACCTACCACATGTAGAAAAAGATGGGTTGGTCTGTTTTTCTTCAGATATAAATTATTTAGTAGATGAAGAAAACTCAGAATTAGTTTTATTGCAGTGTGTTAATAAAACTATAAAAACTATTGAAGAAGGTTTGAAAGGATCAAATAGAAATGATTTTCGAAAAGAGTTTGTGGCTTTTTGGGACAAACAAGAGAATCAAACTCTGTTATTCTATCTTTGTGAACCAGAGTTGTTTATCAAATCAGTTGATACAATAATGTACGGTAAATCTTTGGTTGCTTTGGATAAAGAGAACGAACTACAACTAAACGCAGCGAGCAGAATGTTTAGCGGAGAGAAACATGATACTCATGGATTAGATGCATACTATGTTCCAATTAGAAATAAGAATAATATCATGCCTCCAAAGGGTAATAAGGCATGGTCAAAGAAAGATATTTTGCAAATAGTAAAAAAAAATGTAACAGGTGCAAATAAAAGATTTTTTTTAAAGCTTGAAAAAAGAAAGAGTAAACACAGTGTTTTACTCATTCTAGATATCCCAATTGAAGAAAAGTTAAATAATGTCATAATTGGATTTCTCTTTACAAAGAAATCTGGATCTATGAAAGATTACAAGGGTACGCCCAGTCCTGTATTAGTTCAGCGTCATGATGATTTATACTTGGTGAATAGAACGAGTGGAGATGACTATGGATTAGGTGCTAATATAGCTATTATTGGAGTAGGATCAGTTGGAAGTAAAATCGCTGAAAATCTTGGTCCATTAGGGGTACGAAAGATGACACTCATAGACGATGATTATTTTCAAGTTGAAAATCTGTATCGAAATTACCTTGGCGCAGATAGTTTAAAAAATGCCCGTTCTCAGAATAATTTTTTTAAAGTTGATTTAATGCAAGAAGAACTTGAAAAAAAATTTCCATACCTTTGTGTTGAAGTAGAGTCAATGAACGTTTTAAACTTAATTAATATACAACCTGATTTTTTCAAAGAGTTCGACTATGTTTTTGTTTGTATAGGAGATACAATGGCAAGCTTGGCTTTAAATAATCATTTTTCCCAAAGTAGGCAAAAAGTCTTCTATTCTTGGCTAGAACCATATGGTATTGGTGGACATACTTTATTTGTCAATTATTCTCTGAAACAAAAAGGCTGCTTTAATTGTCTTTATACTTCCGCAGACTCCAAAAGAAAATGTCCAAATAGAGCTTCATTGGTAAAAGCTGGACAAATTTTTGAAAGAACATTAGCAAGTTGTCGCTCGAAATTTATACCGTACAGTTCTATTGCCTCAACTGAATGTGCAATTAATGCAATAAAGCTGTTCCATAAAGTTAATCAAAATGGCAAGGCTGAAAGTACTCTTTTTTCATGGATAGGAGAGGGAAGTGCTTTTGAGAATTTAGGATATCAATATAGTGACAGATATACTTTTCTAAATGGAGTTAATAGATTTGAAGAAAGATTCTATTCCGATTATTGTAAAGTATGTGGTGGGGCTAGATGATTAAGTTTTCGTGTGACAGTATTGTTATTGAAGTAAGAGATGAAGTTCTGCAGACTTTTGAACAATATCGCCAGGAGAGTGATGACTCACCAGAAGCCGGAGGAGTCCTTCAAGGAAAAAGACTTAAAAATGGAAATATCTTAATTACTGATGTAACAACTCCTCAGGTAGGAGATACACAAAAAAGGTTTCTCTTTAAAAAAAATCGTGAAGTTCATCAACAACTTTCCGATAAAAAATGGATAGATTCTAATAAGTTTTCTATTGGTTTGGGAGAGTGGCATACTCATCCTGAAGCTATCCCAAACCCATCTAGTGTCGATAAAAATGGTTGGAGATTAAATGTGAGAAAGCAGCAGGAGAACAGGATTTTTGTTTTTATCATTGTTGGAACTACTGAGTTGAAAATGTGGCTATTGTCGAAAAAGTCAGATATTAAGCAAGCCATAAGATTATAAGGGAGTGATTGGATGAAATCCAAAAAAAATATATGGTGGTGGACATTTCTCTTGGGGAAAGTAATAATACCGCTCCTTTTGTTACTTTTTCTACCGGTAGTTCCCTTCTTCTTTATTGATAAAGAAATGAGTAAAGAAGGGATGATATTTTTCTTTGGAGACAATAAAGCTCCATTTATTGAATCAGTAATGACCGCTCTTAATTTTAATGTAAACTATATATTTGCAATTATTGTGATTCTATCTTTATTGAATTTTTTTAAGAAAAAAAATTCAAATAAAGTTTTTAACTCAAATGGGAATGTATATTATAGCTATTTCTATTTTGTATTTTGGACAGCAGCGACGCTTCTTGGTTATGATAAGATCCAACTCGCAGGAATTCCAATACACATGCAATATAAGTTAGTTATGAGTGGAATTTTTTCAGAGGTGTTACCAGATATGTATCAGGATCACTATGACATTGAAGAAACAGATGAAGTAAGTATTGAAAAAGAAAACTTCGATGATATTGCTAAATATGACTCTGTGAATCTATTGATTATTGATACTTACGATATAAAAATGAGTGAATTATCTCTGGAGAATCAAACATATCCCACGATAATTGTTAGAAGAAATTCAACAGATGGAGTTCGTAAAGTTAATAAATCTTTGATTCTGGAAACAAAGAAAGCAATGGATGAAATTCAAAGAAGAGAATTTAAAAATGTATTTGTTTCTTCAACATCGAACCCTCAAAATAGTATCAATATTATTAATTCATCATTTAGATTTTTCGGTCGATCGCGTAGGTTTAAACTTTATGTAATGCAAAAAAATCATGCAAGCAAAGGACAGTATAGTAAGAAATATAGGATTTTTATCTAAGAGGGAGTTTTTCCTTCTTTCTTTTTATTTGGGAGGGAATTATGAAGTGAAAAAAATAAAAAGCTATACCAGTATCTGGGCAGTTGAAAAAGTCATTTACGCAATCAATGACTTTCAGCTGCCTTTTCCTGTGACCTTTAACCAGATGGCTTGGTTCGTGTTGTCCTTGCTGTTTGTTATCGTATTTGCCCATGTGCCTCCACTATCTATGATAGAGGGGGCCTTTTTAAAATACTTGGGCATACCGGTGGCGGTCACGTGGTTTATGTCGCAAAAGACCTTTGACGGCAAGAAACCATTGGGATTTCTACGATCCTTTATCAGTTATCACTTGCGGTTTAAGGTCACGTTTGCAGGAAAGAAAGTCAAAGAACAGAAGAAACGATGGGACGAGCCCATCACTTTAGTGAGGAGTGTGAACTATGTACCCGATTAAGTATATCGAAAATAATCTTGTCTTTAACCAAGAGGGAGAATGTTTCGCCTACTATGAGCTAGTGCCTTATAATTACTCCTTTTTGTCACCTGAACAGAAATATCAAGTACACGATAACTTTCGACAATTGATTGCTCAGAATCGTGAAGGCAAGATCCATGCGCTACAAATTGCCACAGAAAGTAGTGTTCGCGCCACGCAAGAACGATCGAAAAAAGAAATTACAGGTAGACTCAAAGAAGTAGCGAAACGGCGAATTGATTTACAGACAGATGCATTAGTATCCATGATTGGCGATAGTCAGATTGATTATCGCTTTTTTATTGGCTTCAAACTGATTGTGACAGATGAAGAGGTCAATCTAAAAAGTCTCAAAAACTCTTTCTTTTGCGGATTTCAAGAGTTTGTCTATGGAGTGAATCATCATTTAATTGGGGATTTCGTTTCCTTATCCAATGAAGAAATTCGCCGGTATACGAAGCTTGAAAAACTAATGGAAAGTAAACTAGCTCGCCGATTTAAAGTCAGACGAATGACTCCTAGTAATCTGACGTATTTGATTGAACATGTCTATGGAGAAAAGGGTACACCATTTGAAGAGTATGAATTTCAATTGCCAAAGAAAAAGCTAAAGTCGGAAACTTTGGTGAAACGCTACGACTTGTTACGTCCCACTCGTTGTTTGATTGAAGAAAAACCACGGTACTTACGCATAGAACATGAAAATCATGAATCCTATGTAGCGTATCTAACAATCAATACGATCGTAGGGGAGATGGAATTTCCTTCCTCAGAACTTTTCTATTACCAACAACAACAGTTCACTTTTCCAATCGACACGAGTATGAATGTAGAGATCGTGTCGAATAAAAAGGCCTTAGCTACCGTTCGCAATAAGAAAAAGGAACTGAAAGATTTAGACAACCACGCCTATCAATCCGACAATGAAACGAATGCCAATGTCTTAGATGCTCTGGATTCAGTAGACGAATTGGAAACTAACTTGGATCAGTCAAAAGAATCCATGTACAAATTGAGTTATGTGGTTCGAGTGAGTGCGGAATCAGTAGATGAACTAAAACGCCGCTGTGACGAAGTCTTGGATTTTTATGATGATACCAACGTAAAACTAGTCCGGCCTTTTGGGGATATGACGGGTTTACATGAAGAATTCTTACCCTCAAGCAAACGATATATGAATGACTATATCCAGTATGTGACGTCTGACTTTTTAGCGGGACTTGGCTTTGGCGCAACCCAAATGTTAGGAGAATTGGAAGGAATTTACTTTGGTTACAACGTGGATACGGGTCGCAATGTTTACCTGAAACCGGCATTAGCATCACAAGGTGTAAAAGGTTCGGTCACCAATGCACTAGCAGCTGCTTTCCTTGGTTCACTCGGTGGGGGGAAGTCCTTTAGTAACAATCTCTTGGTTTATTATGCTGTTTTATTCGGTGGACAAGCCGTAATCGTCGATCCAAAAGGAGAACGTGGGGGCTGGAAAGAAACCTTGCCAGAAATTGCGGATGAAATCAATATCCTCAACTTGACCAGTAAGCCAGAAAATCAAGGCCTGCTTGATCCCTATGTGATTATGAAGAAAAAGAAAGACTCTGAAAGTTTGGCGATTGACATCCTGACTTTTTTAACAGGAATTTCTAGTCGAGATGGAGAGAAGTTTCCCGTTTTACGCAAAGCCATTCGAACGGTAACCCAAAGTGATAAACGAGGGTTACTACAGGTCATCGTTGAATTGCGTAAAGATGGTTCGCCAGTTGCGGAAAATATCGCGGATCATATCGAGTCTTTTACCGATTATGATTTTGCCCATTTGCTTTTCTCAGACGGCTCGATTACCCAATCGATTAGTTTAGACAAGCAGTTGAATATCATTCAAGTGGCGGATCTGGTTTTACCGGATGCGGAAACCACTTTTGAAGAATACACAACCATGGAATTGCTTAGTGTTTCTATGTTAATTGTTATTTCCACTTTTGCTTTGGATTTTATCCATAGTAACCGAGAAATCTTTAAGATTGTGGATCTGGATGAAGCATGGTCGTTTCTTCAAGTGGCTCAAGGAAAGACCTTATCTAATAAATTAGTTCGTGCTGGTCGGGCCATGAATGCCGGGGTTTATTTTGTCACACAAAACAGTGATGACTTACTGGATGAGCGCTTAAAGAATAATATCGGATTGAAGTTTGCTTTTCGAAGTACTGATATTCATGAAATTAAGAAGACTTTGGATTTTTTTGGATTAGATCAAGAGGATGAAAGCAATCAGAAACGATTACGAGATTTAGAAAATGGACAGTGTTTGATGCAAGATTTGTATGGTCACGTAGGTGTGGTCCAAGTTCATCCAGTCTTTGAAGAACTCTTCCATGCCTTTGATACCCGTCCGCCGGTTCAAGAGAGAATGGAGTGAGGGGATGAAAAAGAAACTTTTTCGGATTGTTGGGATTCTCGCAATCAGCCTCTGCATTATTTTACTTCTTCTGAGTTTAATTGGAACGGTGGCAGAAGCAACGGGATTAGTCGATGATACGGTGGAAGCGGGAAATCTCTACTCCCAATATTCCTTGAACAATTATCAATTAGATTTCTTTGTGGATAGCTCTTGGGATTGGCTGCCTTGGAATTGGGGGGATGGACTAGGCAAGAGCGTGATGTATGGTCTTTATGCCATTACCAATTTTATTTGGACCGTAAGTTTGTATTTGTCGAATGCCACTGGTTATGTGGTTCAAGAAGCCTATAAGTTAGATTTCATTTCGGATACGGCAGAAAGTATTGGGAAGAATATTCAGACGCTAGCTGGTATTACTGAAAATGGATTACAGACCTCGGGATTCTACTTTGGATTTCTGTTATTGATTATTTTGGCATTAGGAGTTTATGTGACGTATACCGGCTTATTAAAACGAGAAACCACCAAAGCAGTTCGAGCTGTCATTAATTTTGTGATGATTTTTCTACTTTCGGGTTCATTCATTGCGTATGCGCCTACCTATATCACAAAAATCAATGACTTTAGCTCAGATGTTAGTGAAGCGGCTCTTAACCTTGGAACAGAGATTGTCGTACCGAATTCAGAAAGCCAAGGAAAAGATAGTGTGGATTTGATTCGAGACAGCTTGTTTTCGATTCAAGTCCAACAACCTTGGTTACTCTTGCAATTTGATGATTCCAATATAGAAGAAATTGGCGAAGACCGGGTCAACAAGATTCTATCTGTGAGTCCAGATGAAAACAAAGGCAAGGATCGGGAAGAAGCGGTCAAGGCAGAGATTGAAGACAATGACAATGCGAATTTAAGTATTACGAAGACCATGAACCGCTTAGGGACCGTGGTCTTTTTGGTGTTGTTTAATATTGGTATCTCTTTCTTTGTCTTTCTCCTGACAGGGATTATGTTATTCTCGCAAATTCTGTTTATTATCTTTGCGATGTTTTTGCCAATTAGCTTTTTATTGTCCATGTTGCCCACTTATGAAAGTTTGGGAAAAAAGGCGATTATTCGACTGTTCAATACAATTATGATGCGAGCCGGCGTCACGTTGGTGATTACCACTGCATTTAGTATTTCCACGATGTTTTTCAATATTTCGGTGACCTATCCCTTCTTTATGGTGGCTTTTTTACAAATTGTGACCTTCGCTGGTATTTATTCCAAATTAGGGGACATTATGAGTATGTTCAACCTCCAAAGCAATGACAGTCAGTCAATGGGCAGACGGGTCATGCGAAAACCGCAAATGTTAATGAATCGAAAGTTACGACAACTTAATCGAAATGTTGGTCGTACTTTGGCTTTTGGTGATGGGGCGGCTGTTGGGAGTAAGGTATCAAAAGATCAATCAAAACCTAGATTGAACTCTTCGGCTCCTACTCTACGAAGGAATTCATCTCTATCGGATAATCCAGAGCCTATCAATGAGTCAAAAAAGAATCCTTCAACCTCAAAGAATCAAAAGCAATCTAGAATGAATTTGGCCGGAAGAAAAATTGGCAGGCTTCTGGATACTCAGGATTTGGTAAAAGATAAAACGAAACAGGTAAAGGATCAGGTACAGAATACGCCAACGAATTTGAAATACAATCTCCATAACAGAATCGAAAAGACGAAAAAAGCACCTAGTGAGTTCAAACGAGGCCTCGTCCAAGAAAAAGCGGATCGAGCGGAATTACGAGACAAACAGCGACAACGAAGAGATGCAAAAATGGCTGAAAAGCGGAAAGTATTGGGCGAAACAACAAATCGTCAGAGAAAAGGCAGAAGCAATGTTCCGATAAAAGAGGAAACCAAAACTAAGAAGGATAAGGTACCAAAAAATAAATCTCCCAAACGTTTGGTAAAAGGAAACTCGAATCCAGAAATTAAACGGAAACTCTCGAATCAACAATTGAGTACGAAAGAAAATAATCAACCGGTAAGAAAAATGACTCCGATTCAACAGGCAAAAAAGAAATCCATTCTTGCAAAAGCAGGCAATCGAAAGGTACAAAAAAGTGTGAATCAGTATCCAAAACCAAGGCCGGGTGAGAAAAAATGACCATTAAAAAGCTGAGTACAATTTCGCTAGCCATTCTGAGCATAACCTTTATGGGAATCTTGATGTGTGTGGGTTTATTGTTTGGTGAAGACAGTGAAGGAAGTGGGAGTTCAGGTGCTTCTCCTGGGGAAAGTAGTGTCTCAGAAGAAGTTTTGAAACACCGCTCAATGGTTGAAAAGTATGCCAAAGAATCGGACATATCAGATTACGTTCCGATTCTTTTGGCGATTATCCAAGTGGAATCTGGTGGCACAATGGAAGATGTTATGCAAAGTTCTGAGTCAGCCGGGTTGCCACCGAATTCATTAAGTACCGAGGCATCTATCAAACAAGGGTGCCTCTATTTTGCTTCTTTGGTTAAGCGTTCCGAAGAACTAGGGTGTGATCAAGATAGTATCATTCAGGCCTATAACTATGGCGGTGGGTATTTGGATCATGTCGCGAAAAACGGGAAGAAGCACAGTTTTGCTTTAGCTGAATCTTTTTCAAAGGAAAAATCGAGCGGTCAAAAAGTCGATTATCCCAACCCAATAGCGATTAAGGAAAATGGTGGGTGGCGGTATAACTATGGCAATATGTTTTATTGCTTGTTGGTGAAACAATATCTGAACACGACACAGTTTGATGATAAAACCGTCCAAGCGATTTTTGACGAGGCGTTTAAGTATGAAGGAACTGCCTATGTGTTTGGTGGATCAAGCCCCACAACGGGTTTTGATTGTAGTGGATTAACCCAATGGTGTTATGCCAAAGTTGACCTGAAACTTCCTCGGATGGCTCAGGATCAGTATGATGCCATGACTCATATTGATTTAAAAGATGCCAAACCAGGTGATTTAGTTTTCTTTCATTCGACTTATGATGCTGGTACTTATGTGACCCATGTGGGCATTTATGCAGGAGAGAATCGGATGTTTCACGCGGGCAATCCAGTGGGCTGGACAAATCTAACAGAAAGCTATTGGCAGCAACATCTGATTGGAGCCGGTCGCTACAAATAAGAGAAAAGAGGAAAAATAATGAAGATAAAAATTGAACGGAATCAAAAGGAAAAGACTCCAAAAAAGAAGAAAGAACGAGTCGTATCCGTGGGCAAGCATCGAAAAATGGTGCTTGCCCTTTGGCTTTTATTGTCTTGTAGCCTTGTTTTTGGCATCTACAAAAACTTCACCGCCATTGATCAGCACACGACTCATGAAAAAGTGGTAGTGAAAGAGAAGGTAGTGAATACTTCTGGGGTTGAAAGTTTTACGAAGGATTTTGCGAAAGAATATTTTTCATGGAAGAATAATAAAGAAGTAATTGAAAAGAGAATGAGTACTCTTGGACAGTACCTTACAGAAGAAGGTCTTACTTTGAGTCAAGATATGGTTCGAGTAGATATTCCTACTAGTTCTGAAGTTCAGTCAGTAAAAGTATTAGGTGTCGAAAAGGGCGCGGAAGATTTTACCGTTTCATTTTTAGTGGATCAAAAGATTACAGAAGGGAAAAAGGCACAATCGATTTCATCTGCATATAGAGTGACAATCTTTGAAGATGAAAATGGGAATCATATTGTGACGAGTTTGCCTACCATGATTGCAAATCCAGAAAAAGCGGAGTATGAGGTAAAACAAGTAGAAGGTGATTCAGAAATTGATATCAAAACAACGGAAGAAATTACGGAGTTTTTAGAGACTTTTTTCAAGCTTTATCCAACTGCTTCAGAAAAAGAACTTGAGTATTATGTAGAAAATAATGCGATGCGACCAATCAATGCAAATTTGAAATTTGTGGAGTTAGTGAACTCAGTTTTCTTCAAAGATGGCAATAATATTCAAGCGAAAATAAATGTAAAATACCTTGATAATTTATCGAAAACAACCAACTTTTTTCAATATAGATTAAGTTTGCAGAAAAATGAGAATTGGACAATCGTGGGATTCAAATAAAAATGAGTCGCATACAAGAGATGAAAGTAATTTGTATATTTGGCATTAAATTCTTTCAGTATTGTAGAGTAATCACGGAAAACCGTATCATAAATGATGCGGTTTTCTTGATTTAATATTTAAAATTTTAAAAGTTATCTAAATATGTTAAATCTACTTAGGTAACTACTATTCAAATGTAATACGAATCTGATGAATGAAGCTATGATAATTTATAATGGCACTGGACATATTTGAAGGCAAGATTCTATAAATCTCTAGACTAGAGTTTTTTTCGATAAGCTATGGAAATGATAAATTCGCCTGACAATAGGAGTAATTAAGAGATAAAAAATGAAATTCCCAATACCGTGTAACAAATCAAAGATGATTCCTTGTAGATAATACATCCAAAAATAGGGGAATTGGTAGATGAAAGTCTCCGTAATGGAGACAATTAGACCATAAATAAGTCCGCAAATAAAGACCCCGCATGCCTGCAAAATTATGTGTTTTTGGATAATTGGAATGTTACTAAAAGAATGGAATATCGTAATTATTCCAGTAAAAGCAATAAACTGGCCGATAGTCCAACTCCCTAATCCCAAGTATAGATTTGTTCCAAGCAAACTCAGGGATGAAACAATTAATGCATTTGAATAAGTATCATAAAAAGCAATTAATAAAATAATAGCACTCATAGGCTGAACATTTGGAATCCAGGTAAAGAGTAATCGTCCTACGATGCACGTAGCACTAATTAATGCGAGTCGTGTTACTCGTCTTATGGGAAACGATTGGGAAGTTGGTTTGGACATTGGTTGGCTCCTAATAGATAATGATAATCATTCTCATTCTATCAGAAATAAAATATATTTCAAGATTGAAATACACCGTATATAGTGCCATAATTCTATTCGAACACAATATATTGTGTTTTATTCAGAGAGGTGGTAATGGTGGATGAATTATCCAACTAGTTATATAGAAAAATTGAACCAAGATATTTTGCATTATCCAGAAGTAACCGGGGTTACTTCCGAAATGAAACAAACCTTTGAGGGTATTTCTCGTCTAATCATGTTAGATAGGTATGCATTTAAGGATATAGGTGGAAAGACCCTAGCAGTTGGAGATCTTGTCATCTTAACGACACATCCTGATCCGCAATATCCTGCAAGAGGAATCGGGAGTATTGAAAAAATTGAAAGAGATCAAGTGATAATTCATGTTGAGAAAGAATTCCAAAGCTCTTTGTCAGATCCCGATGAAATAGTATCAGGCTGTGTTATGCGAAAAATAAACGAAGTGGAAAAACCATTAGAACTCTATTTTGAGCAGATTGCTTATAGAGTAGCTAAAGGGATTGCCAAAATTGATGAGGAAAAATCGGAAGAATCATTTTTAGCATTTTATCATCACTTAGTAGCACAAAATTTAATTCCTGCAGGTCGAGTCCTTTATGGAGCTGGAACGAATACGGAAGTTACTTATTTTAATTGCTATGTAATGCCATTTATACACGATTCAAGAAATGGCTTAGCTAAGCATCGACAAGAAGTAATGGAAATTATGAGTCGTGGTGGGGGAGTGGGAACGAATGGTTCAACTCTCAGACCTAAAGCAGCGATTGTTCATGGTGTAAATGGAAGATCTTCAGGTTCAGTCTCTTGGTTAAATGATTTAGCCAACTTAACAAATCTTGTTGAGCAGGGTGGGAGTCGCAGAGGTGCTCAAATGATTATGCTTAATGACTGGCATCCAGATATTTTTGAATTCATTATTTCGAAAATTCAAAATCCGGCAATCTTACGAAACATGATTAGAACAAGTAAAAGTACAACCATTCGAAAATTAGCCCAGGAGAAATTAGTGTTTACTCCGTTATCACCAACGGAAAAAGCATGGTTAGAATACTATGTACAGCAAGATCAAGACGCCGTTTCTGATGATTCATTCTGGAAAGAAGCGCAACAAAAATTACAGGCTGGTGGAGTCTATAGTGTAAAAGACCCCAATTTTTTAACAGGTGCCAATATTTCTGTATGCCTAACCAAAGAATTCATGGAAGCAGTGGAAGCTAATCAGACCTACGAGTTACGCTTTCCCGATGTTGAATCGTATAATGCTACGGAGATGGCTGATTATGATGAAAACTGGGCTGAGATTGGGGATGTACGCGAATGGGAAAACACAGGGCGTAGAGTAAAAGTTTATCAGACCATTGAAGCCCGTGAACTTTGGGATTTAATTACTTATTGTGCGACATATTCTGCAGAACCTGGAATCTTTTTTATTGATAATGCGAATGAAATGACAAATGCGCAGGGCTATGGACAGAAAGTAGTGGCTACAAATCCTTGTGGGGAACAACCACTAACGCCTTATGCTGTTTGCAATTTAGCAGCCATTAATTTAGCAAATATAGTAAATAAAGAGGAGAAGACCGTAGATTTTGAAAAACTAGCGGATGTTGTGAGGACTAGTGTCCGATTCCAGGACAACGTAATTGATGCAACCCCATACTTTTTTGAGAAAAATGAAAAACAGGCAAAAGGAGAACGTAGAATTGGGCTTGGTGTGATGGGCTTGGCTGATTTACTAATTTATTGTGAAAAAGTTTATGGTTCTGAAGAAGGGAATCATTTGGTAGATCAGGTTTTTGAAAAAATTGCGACGGTTGCATATCAAACCTCGATTGAACTTGCTAAAGAAAAAGGAAGCTTTCCTTTCTTAACCGGTCAGACAGAAAAAGAAACACAAATTCTTCGCCAGCAATTCGTCCAGTCAGGCTATTTGAAAAAGATGCCGGAATCTTTGCGAGCAGCTATTAGAAAGCATGGTATTCGTAACTCACATTTACTAACCGTTGCCCCAACTGGTTCAACTGGGACTATGGCTGGAGTCTCAACTGGCTTGGAACCTTATTTTTCATTTTCTTATTTTAGAAGTGGGCGATTAGGAAAATTTATTGAAGTCCACGCGGAAATTGTAAATGAGTATCTAGCTGAACATCCAGAAACGGATGCAACAAATTTGCCGCAGTTCTTTGTCTCCTCTATGGACTTAACTCCGGAAGCTCATGTTAGCGTACAATGTACCATTCAGCGTTGGGTGGATAGTTCAATTTCAAAAACAGTGAATGCACCTAAAGGTTATCGTGTTGATCAAGTAGCTTCGGTGTATGAAGACTTATATCGCGGTGGGGCAAAAGGCGGGACTGTTTATGTTGATGGGAGTCGTGACTCTCAAGTATTGACACTAGAAGCTGAAGGCAATGATTTTTCTGATATTGACATAGATGAAAAAGAGGAAATAGAAGAATTAACCCGTAATGAAGTAGGCGAAATTTGCCCAATTTGTCATGAAGGAACAATAGAGGAAATCGGAGGATGCAGCACCTGTACTCACTGTAAGGTCCAACTAAAATGTGGTTTGTAAAAGACAAGCATGCTTGTCTTTTAACGACCCGGGAATGAAACAATTGACTTTTATATTATGATTACAAAAATCAATAGGAATAGATGCATCACGTGTTTATTTCTTTAGCAAATCATGAATAAAAAATTATTTCTGAGGAGTCTTTTATTTGAAGAAGAAACGGGTATTAATGTTAGTTTTTCTTGGACTATTTATTCTGACTGGATGTCAATCTACTAAATCAACTAATTCCATTGTTAAACAAGATTCTAGTGAACAAGCCGCTGGTGCAACCGTTCGCATAGAGCTGAAGGACAGTGGGGAAATGATATCCTCAAAGGAAGTGCAGTACAGCTCAGATGAAACCTTACTCCAAGTTTTAAAGGAGAATTTTAAGGTTGAAGAAAAGGATGGGTTTATCCAATCGATTGAAGGTCATGATCAAGACGAAAGTACAAATAAATACTGGACATTTACGATTAATGAAAAAATGGGTGAAAAAGGTGCAAATGAAATCAAATTGAAGAATAAAGATCAAGTGGAGTTCGATTTGAGCACTTATTGAATTGCTAAAGCGATATGTACTAAAAAAGAGTATCGTGTTCTTTTTTAGTATTAGTTTATTGCGTGTCTTAAATAAAAATTTTAAAGCTGACTATTGGGAGGGATTACTCTGAATGATCATCAGAGTAATCTCTTC
This sequence comes from Enterococcus sp. GPZ-007, assembly GCF_059374735.1. Classification (NCBI taxonomy): domain Bacteria; kingdom Bacillati; phylum Bacillota; class Bacilli; order Lactobacillales; family Enterococcaceae; genus Enterococcus; species Enterococcus sp. GPZ-007. The sequence goes on from NZ_JCAFYN010000017.1 coordinate 75,207, forward strand.
TTATTTAAATTCAATAAGTGGAAATGACAAGACTAGGAAGAGAGTGGGGGCTAGTCAAAAAATATTGAATAAATTGATATAATGATTCTCTCAAGAAAATATGTTGTGTATTGTCAGTTCTCAAAAAATGTCATAGATATGTTTATTCTTATATTCGGAAGGAGTTTCTTTTTCAAAACGTTTAAAAACTTGAATAAAGTGACTCTGACTAGAGAAATGAAGCAACGTGGCTATCTCTTTATAGCTTTTGTCTGTGAAAAGCAAAAGAAACTTGGCTTCGGCTATTTTTTTTTGATTAATGTATGTGTGAACGGTTTGTCCTAAAGCTTTTTTGAATTGAGAATTTATATGAGTAGGATGTTTTTGAACTGATTGAGCTAAATCATTGATTGTTATACGTTCATAAATATGTGTGTCAATATAATTTAGTAGATCTTTAACCAAGCTACTTATTTCAGAATAAGGAAAGTTGTGAATAAGTTCCATAAATAAGAAAGATGATTCCTTAATATGTGCCATACATTCCGCTTCAGTCTCAATTGAAGGAGAGGAAAAGGGAACATTTAGTGAAAAGACTCCAACTGTGATTTATAGATATAAAAAAGATGATACGAGTACAAGTGAATCCAACAATGATAACCAGACTTCGGATACGACAAATGAATCCAATGAGGACAACAAGACTTCAGATACGACGAGTGAATCCAATAATGATGGAAACTCGAATTATAGTGAAACAACAGATTCGGAAGAGCCACCTTCCTCATCTAATACCACAATGGATGCTGAATTCAAAAAAGAAGACAATCAATTCAAGAAAGAGGCCAACCATAAATTAAAGAGTTATCCTAAAACAGGAGAAAAGAAATCTACAGTTATTATGGTAGTCGGAGTTGGACTCATTGCAATCGCTTTAGGTATGGTTTATTGGCGGAAGCGGAGAGGGTGATCGGATATGAAATGGCTTAAACGGATCCTTATAAGTTTGCTAATTCTTTTAGTGATAATCATCGTTTCCGGTTTTCTGATTGTACAATTAACACCTAAGCCTGTTAGTTTACTAGTTCGTAAGCAATTTGATTCAAGCCAACAGACACAAGTTTATACTCGGCCAGACTTTTTTGAAGAAAGTGAGGAAACTGTATCTATTGAAAGTGATATAAAATATCCTTCAGAAAATAAGAATAATAACATGGATGTTTATGTACCGAAAGAAATAGATCAAAGTGCTCCTATTTTGTTCTGGATGCATGGGGGTGCATATGTTGGTGGTGATAAAAGAGATTGTAAAGACTATTTAACAATGCTTAGTGCGCAAGCAAAAATAATTATCGTCAATGTCAACTATGCACTTGCACCTGATATCAGTCATCCAGTACCTGTACGACAGTTAAATGAAGCAGTTGCTGCGATAAAGAAGAGTCAGTATCCTATCGATTGGGATAATATTTATCTAGGCGGTGACTCAGCTGGTGCACAAATAGCAAGTGAATATCTGATTAGTTTAACAAATAAAAAATTGCAAAAGACAAATCAATTGAGTCCAGTATTGAAAAATGTTCAAATCAAAAAGTTTATATCACTTTCAGGACTGCTTGAACCAGATAAGTTTGCAGAAATTGATGATTCAATTTCAGGATTTTTATTTGAACAGAGTGGATGGGCTTACTTTGGTTATAAGAATTTTTCCAATAGGTCAGAGGTTAAAAACTTATCTTTGAGTAAACATTCTAAAGAATTACATCAAGAGTTCTTTTTTACTGATGGTAACCAAAAGACATTCACAAAGCAGATGAATACGACAGCTGAAGCTCTAAAACGAGATAATTTATCCGTAACCAAGATTTCCTATGATGAATCAAAGCTAGGTCATGAGTATCAGTTCGATTTTAATAATCCGGAAGCAGAAAAGACTTTTAAAGAATTAGTTGGTTTCATAGATAAGTAGCTTTATAAAAAATTGAGAAGTTTTTGATATTTAAAAGTCCAGCCCTCAAAAGAGGACTGGACT